>CALEJX010000360.1 GCA_937898375.1 uncultured Ruminococcus sp. | reverse complement strand
GCTTTTGGAATTTCCCCCCACAACGCCCCCCCCACCTGCGCACACAAGGGTAAGCACCAGCTTGGCAGGTACTGAAAAGCTTTCCGCCGCTTTTGAAAACAATGCGCTGAGAATAACGATGATAAGAAAAATAAACACTCCGCACAACACCCCTGACAGCAGACCATTCCTGCGCTGCCTTTTTCCGCAAACATATCCACCTGCATACGCACCGATACCAAGAGCCGCCGTTGACATCACCGACAACATAAGGTCAGTGGCGTCTATCTTGGTTATAACATACGCAAAAGCAAGCACTGCCACAAATATCGCACCGCACCCCACGCAAGCAGACAGCGCCGTAGATGACAGCGCAGAAAGCTTTCTGCCCCCGAAAAGCCTGTTATTTTTCATATCCGCACCCCCTCATACAAAATTCCCTAGGAAAATTATATTCACAGCCACAGACAATAAGAACAAAAAAAGGACGGATAAAACTACCCGTCCTTTATAATCAATATTTACTTTTCGTCGCCGTCATGAACTGTTTCGTTCTTAGCGATAGCCCATTTCTTCACACGGATCTTGCTTCTGTCTCCGCCTGTTTCGATAACAACTGTGTCGTCCTTGATCGAGAACACGATACCAACGATACCACCGTTTGTAACGACCTCATCGCCGATCTCAAGGTTGTCTCTCATTTCAGCGTCTTTCTTGTCCTGCTTTTTCTGCGGACGGATAATAAAGAAATAGAAGAACACGATTATGAGTACCAGTGGGATAAAAGTCATGGCAAGTGAAGCAGCTGAATTCTGCTCAGCAGCCAAAACTGGAATAATTGCTGTCAAATTCATCAAAAGACCTCCAAATCTCGTAATACTATATTAGTATATCAGATATTTGCACAAACTTCAAGTCTTTTAACAAATAATTTTCATTTGCAAGAAATTATTTCTTGTTCTTGATATACTCGTCGATAGCAGCAGCAGCCTTTTTGCCTGCGCCCATAGCGAGGATAACAGTAGCAGCGCCTGTAACAGCGTCGCCGCCTGCGTATACACCTTCCTTAGTGGTTGACTCGTTCTCGTCAACGATAAGGCAGCCATGGTCGTTTGTTTCAAGACCAGGAGTTGTGCTTCTGATAAGTGGGTTTGGTGAAGTACCGATAGACATGATAGCAGTATCAACGTCAAGAATGAAGTTTGAACCCTCAACAGGGATAGGACGTCTTCTGCCGCTTGCATCAGGCTCGCCCAGCTCCATTTTGATGCACTCCATACCTGTAACGTGACCATTCTCGTCGCCAACTATCTTAACAGGGTTGTTAAGAACGAGGAACTCGATGCCCTCTTCCTGAGCGTGATGAACTTCTTCCTTTCTTGCTGGAAGCTCATCCATTGAACGTCTGTATACGATATAAACGTGTTCAGCACCAAGTCTCATTGCAGAACGTGCAGCGTCCATAGCAACGTTACCGCCGCCTACTACAGCTACGTTCTTAGACTTCATGATAGGTGTTTCATAATCGTCCTTGTATGCTTTCATAAGGTTTATTCTTGTAAGATATTCGTTAGCTGAGTAAACGCCTACAAGACCTTCGCCCTCGATACCCATAAATCTTGGAAGACCTGCGCCTGAGCCTACGAATACAGCCTCATAGCCCATGCCCATAAGCTCGTCAATAGAAAGAACTCTGCCTATTACCATGTTTGTCATGATATGTACGCCCATGTTTGTCAGGTTGTCTATCTCGTGCTGAACGATAGCCTTTGGAAGTCTGAACTCAGGGATACCATACATAAGAACGCCGCCTGCTGTGTGGAATGCCTCGTAGATAGTTACGTCGTAACCAAGCTTAGCAAGGTCGCCTGCAACTGTAAGGCTTGAAGGACCGCCGCCTACAACAGCTACCTTATGACCATTTGGCTCAGCCTTTTCAGTAGCAACTGCCTTGTCCATCATATAGTCTGCGCAGAATCTTTCAAGTCTGCCTATACCAACAGGCTCGCCCTTGATACCTCTTACGCACTTGCCCTCGCACTGATGCTCCTGTGGACATACACGTCCGCAAACAGCCGGCAGAGCGTTTGTTGTCTTGATGATAGCATAAGCTTCCTCAAACTTGCCCTCTGCTACCTTTGCGATAAACTCAGGTATTCTAACGCTTACAGGACATCCTGTCATACAAGGCTTGTGCTTGCAGTTAAGACATCTCTGAGCTTCTTCCATAGCCTGCTCAGGTGTATAACCCAAAGTAACTTCCTTGAAGTTTCTAGCTCTTACCTTTGGCTCCTGCTCTGCGATAGGAGTCTTTGTCAAACTCATATTAGCCATTATCTTACACCTCCAGTAAGTCTGCACAAGTGAGCCTTTTCCTGCTCCTTATAAGTTGAGTTTCTTCTCATAAGCTCATCAAAATCTACCTTCTGACCGTCAAAGTCAGGGCCGTCAACACAAGCATACTTGATCTTGCCGTCAACAGTTACACGACATCCGCCGCACATTCCTGTGCCGTCGATCATGATAGGGTTGAGTGAAACGAGAGTCTTGATATCATAAGGCTTTGTTACCTTGCAAACGAACTTCATCATTGGAACAGGTCCGATAGCGATAACTTCATCGAACTTAGCGCCGCCGTCAATAAGCTCCTGGAGCTTGTTTGTAACAAATCCGTGATAGCCGTATGAGCCGTCATCTGTACAGATATGAAGATGTGAAGAAGCCTTGCCCATTTCTTCCTCAAGGATAACGATATCCTTGCTTCTGAAGCCTGCGATAAGGTCAACTTCAACGCCCATGCTGTGGAG
>CALEJX010000359.1 GCA_937898375.1 uncultured Ruminococcus sp. | reverse complement strand
ATAATATAGGTTGTATAATAAGTGGGGTAAATTCTCTGAATTTACTTATGGAGGTATTCAAGTGGAAATTCTAAAGGTTTCTTCAAGGTCTGTCCCTAATTCGGTGGCAGGAGCTGTTTCAGGCGTTATCCGTGACAGCGGCGCAGTTGAGGTACAGGCAGTTGGCGCAGGTGCAGCCAATCAGGCGATCAAGGCTATAGCAATAGCAAGGGGCTATCTTGCACCGCTGGGCATTGATCTTATTTGTATCCCTGCATTCGCAAGCGTTGTGATCGACGGCGAGGAAAGAACTGCGATCAAGCTTATTTGTGAAGAAAGATAATAATGCGGCAGCAAGGCGTGTCAAAGTCTTGCTGCTTTTTGCTACAAACAGGAGGAGATAGCATGGAAACTGTTTTGCAGACTTATGGGCTTACAAAGCAGTATGGAAACTTTACAGCGCTGAGCAATCTTGATCTTGCGCTGGAGAGGGGTAAAGTCATCGGTCTGTTAGGACCGAACGGAAGCGGCAAAACCACATTTATCAAGCTTTGCTGTGGACTTATAAAGCCCACGGCAGGGGATATACGCATATGCGGAATGCCTGTGGGCGTGGAAACTAAAAAGGTAGTTTCATATCTGCCTGACAGAAATTTCATACCTGACGATATGAAGGTCAATGAGATGCTCAGGTTTTTTCAGGACTTTTACAGTAATTTCAATATTGCAAAGGCGCAGGATATGATGAACAGGCTTGGGATAAACCCTGCGGCAAAGTTCAAGACCATGTCAAAGGGCACAAAAGAAAAGGTGCAGCTTTGCCTTGTTATGAGCCGTGAAGCTGATGTTTATCTTCTTGACGAGCCTATCGCAGGCGTTGACCCTGCGGCTAGAGATTATATCCTCAACACCATAATCTCAAATTACAATGAGAGGGCGGCTGTGGTAATATCCACACACCTTATTGCAGATGTCGAGCCTGTTCTCGATGACGTGGTGATGATACAAAACGGTATGCTAAGGCTGCACAAGTCCGTGGAAGCTATCCATAATGAAACGGGCAAGTCTGTGGATCAGCTTTTCAGGGAGGTGTACAGATGTTAGGCAAGCTTTTGAAATATGAGCTGAAACGCTCGGCAAGAAAGTTTTTCCCTCTTGTTGTGGGATATATGATAGTTTCGCTTATTTTTTCCCTTATGTTTCATTATGGCGATAGCGTCAGAAATCCTAATTTTCTGGTGATCTTTATCGTTGTGTGCATTGCCTATGGAGTTGCCGTGGCGTCGCTGTTCGCTGTGGGCTTTACTATATCGCTGACAAACTTCCATAAGACCCTTTTCACTGACGAGGGCTATCTTATGCTGACAATACCTGTCAAGCCCTATTATCACATATTTGCAAAGTTCATTTCTTCTGTGATATGGTCGGCGGCAAGCATGATAGTGTTTGTTCTTTCCCTTTTGCTTATCGACCCGACAGAGTATCTTGACTCAGTGGGAGATTTTATAAACGTTTTGGGTAACGGCTTTATGGAAGAGCCGCTCACGTCATTTCTTATATGCCTGTACACTTTGGCTTTGTTTGCAGGGTTGCAGATATTTTTATATTTCGTTATCTCCCTTTCAAACTGCTTCAAGCACAAAGTTCTTGCAGGCTTTGCCATAATTTTCGGTTGCAACATAATATCCTCGATGATAAGCAATTTTGCAGGGGATCTTTCCCTGTGGAATATGTTTTTTATGCCAATGTCACGCTTGCCTGATACCGAAACAGCCTTTAATCTAAGACTTGTGTTCATGACAATGTATCAGTTTGCATATATTCTGGCATATTTTCTGCTGACAAACTTCATAATAACACGCAAGCATAATTTGCAGTAAAAAAAGGCGGACCATTTTTGTGTCCGCCTTTTCTGCTGTATTCTTTTAGTTGAGTATCCAAACCTGAGCTGAGTTTTCAGGGTCAAGGTCAGCAAAGGAAAGCTTTCCGCCCTTTGAGTTTGCAAGCACCTTTACATAATCTGTGGACTCAGTGGATATCCTGAAACGTCTCTTTCCAAGCGCAGTGACCCTGAACTGAACAGGCTTGCCGTCTATTTTCAGATAGTCATAGCCTTTGCAGGAAGCGTTCACATAGCCGCCGTCGCCTATCTTCAAACCAAATGTGCCGTCCTCTGTGAGACAGACTGTAAGCTTCTGCTCAAGTTCCTTGTCAGGCTTTTCAAGCTGCAAGCCCTTTGGAGTAACAGTGAGAATAAGACCTGATATCTCGTTTTTGAAAGTGTAAGCCTTGCCGTCGAGTATGTAATTTCCTGCGTCAGAGGTGCAGTCATCATAGAATTTCAGAAGAAGCGCTGTGACATTCTGCTGTGTAACAGGCAGAGTGTTCTTTGCAACGTCATCAAATGCTCTCGGGTCAAGGTGAGAAATGGTGTCAACGAACTTGCCTGCATATTTTACAAGCTTGTTTGCCGCCTCACCAAAGTTATCCTTGCCGTAGTATTTCAACAAACGCTTGTCAAAGCTGTCGGCTGTGTGTCTTGTGCAGGTGGTGGAAACGTGCTTCTCGAAAGCGTAATGCACGTTGTTTGCCTTGTCCTGATATTTCATGTTTGCAACGTGAACGGTGCAGCCCATGTCTGAAATAAAATGTGCGGCTCTGCCGAGAACACGCATGGCATTTTTGATATCGCCGCTTTTGTATAGAGATACTGCGGCAGTGTAGTTTTCTTCAAGGCAAGTTCTTGCGCTCACTGCAAGGTCGCCAAAGCGGTTGCGGTAATAGCCGTTAGTTTCAGGAAGCTCCTTGCCCTTTGGATTAACGCAGGAGTAATAATGCTTGCCGTGACCCTTGTCCATATCGTTCTCCTCGTCAGGCTGGGTACAGCCCTTGAGTATCTCGCTGTGATAGTCTTTATAGAATGTCACCTGCTTTTGCTTTTTCTCCTTTTCCAGAAGTGCAAGTGATTTTTTCACAATGTCCTCGTGAGTAGTGCCGCTCCATGCGTATGCCTTGATAGGTCTTAGCCCATAGCATACAGCCAGCGCAACTGCGGCTGTGAGAATTTTTTTCATAACTCTATTTTCCTTTTCTGATTTTTTTGTTGTTTTTCTTTTTCCTTACCGAGTAGCCGAATGTGCCGAGCTTTTTGCCAAGTCCGTAATACTCTCCATGAGCGTAGGCAAGAAGCCCCGCCTTGTCAAGGCAAAGCTTTTCCTTTTCGTCAAGAAGTTCTTTTGCAACGTCAAGCCCCACGATATCTGCAATGAACATATCGTGTGTTCCAAGGCTCACGACCTCTCTTACCTTGCACTCTATATTCACAGGCGATTCTGCCAGCAAAGGTGCCGATACCTTTGCGGACGGCTCTGCTGTAAGGTGCATTTCCTTGAACTTATCGACCTTTCTGCCTGTTTTCACACCGCACCAATCCACAGCTTTCACAAGCTCTCTGGTCGGCAGATTTATGACGAACTCGCCGCTTTGAGTGATAAGCTCGTGGGAATATCTCTCAGGTCTGACGGAGATGTATGTCACGGGCGGCTGAGTGCAGAGAATGCCTGTCCACGCAACTGTGAACACGTTGGGCTTTTCAACACTGCCGCAGGTAACGAGAGTAGGCGGCAGGGGAGAGGTTATGACGCTGCCTTTCCACTGTTCCTTGGTGTATTTCGTATACTCCATTATTTCACGCCTTTCTCGTCGTCAAGTCCAAAATTATGTACTCGTCTGTATATCTTGTCATAGTCCTTATAAAGCAGCTGAGTCTGATTTTCAAGAAAATAATAGTGCTTTATATAAGGCACAAGCAGGACAAGAAATGCAATGGCAAGCGGTATGAGTATCATGACCTGCCATACTGCAATGGCAATGAACGTCATAACAGTACAAAGTGCAAAAAGCACTGTCACAATAAGATGTATCAGCCGCTCGTGCTGAAAAAATGCGATATGCTCTTGGTGATATTCAAGGAGCTTTGCAAAGTCGCAGTCTTTATCTTCAAGACAGCTTGCAACAAAACTGCGGTAACGCTTAAAATATTCCGTCATGATATCACCTACAGTTCAATAAACTCGGCGTCCTGTATCTCAAGGTCACGGAGCTTGGTCTTGTATGAATTTTTCTTTTTGAGAGCCGCACGTTCCTGCTCTTTTTTCTTGACGTCCTTTGCAACTGTCATAAGCATTATATTGTCGATAGTCTTATAGTGCTTTGAAACACGCTG
>CALEJX010000358.1 GCA_937898375.1 uncultured Ruminococcus sp. | reverse complement strand
TTGCGATACTCGCACAATGTATTGTAGGGGCGAACAGCGTTCGCCCGTTTCGTTTTACTACACTGTTTTTGCCGTCATCAAATAAGCCCCGTATAAAGCAGTACCACATAAATAACAAGCAAAAGCGCCAAAACGCCAAGCAGCTTCCAAACGCCCTTGATAGCGGACTTCTCCTGCTTCTTCGCCTTAACAAATTCCTCGATAGCGTCAGGCTTGTATTCATTGTGCATCTGACTTCCCACTGTCGGATTGAGCATATCATTGATGTTGATATTGCGGTATTTTTCCTCACGAAGCTTCTTAGGGTCTGTCTCCTTAGGATTGATGTTATCGTATGAAGAATTGAGCAGGCTCTTGTCCATTTTCTTCATGTTGATAGCGTCCATGGAAAGCTCCGCTTCCTCAGGTCTGCCAAGGCTGTCGCCGTTATCGTAAATGTGCTTTGTGTCAACGCTCTTCATAAGCTGATTGTTTGAGCGGTTCGCCCTCAGCATCTTAATAAGAGTGTCAGTGTAGAGATTTTCCTCTTCCTCCGCCTCGTCAGTAAGAATGATGTCGGAAGTGTCATTTATAGCCTCGTCAACTGTGTCGATAAGGGAAGTAAGTCCCTTGTTAGCTTTCTTGTATGGCTTCTTAGCCGCAGGCTTCGGAGCTTCTGCCGCAGGCTGTGGAGCAGGCTGGCTGAACACAGGCGCAGAAACCGTCTGCTGTGCAGGCTGAGCCGTCTGAACAGGTGTAGGCGCAGGCTGTGAAACTGGCGGAACAGGAGCAGAAACAGGCTGGCTCACAGGCGCAGAGTTTGAAATGCCCTCGTGTCCCGGAATAAATATCTTTCTCTTTCTTATAGGTGCGTTTATCTCGCCTAAAACACCGCTCTGAGTTGTCGGCTCTGTGTTGAATACAGGCGCAGACTGAATGTCCTCAGCAGGTGTCGGAGCTGGCGCAGGTGCAGGAGCTGACGCCGGTATTGGCTCCGGCTCAGGAGCAGGCTGTACTGCTACAGGCTCAGGCTGAACAGGCATTGGCGGCGGCACTATCTTAAGCTCAGGATTTTCCTCAGGCTCGTCAGGTATAGGCTCGCTGTCAGGTCCGTCCTCGCCAACGATAGCGTCAGCAGAAATGGAGCTTGCAGCCGCAGAGAAATCGTTGCTCTCGATAGCCGAGTCCTCATCGCCCTCAAAGCTTACCATTTTGCCCGTTGTAACATCATAGTATTCCTCGCCGTCCTTAACAGCTATCTTGAGCTTTGGCGCGGGCTCGCCCCTCTTAGGCAGGTTAGCCTGTGGAATGTCAATGTCAGGGAATACCTCGTCAACGTCTACCTTTGCGATCTTCAGTATCTCCATTGCAGATCTGCACTTCATAGAGCCTCTTACCATTTCCTTGATAGGAAGCAGAATGATATCGCAGAACGTGGCATAGAAAGACCTCAGCGCAGACATCGAGCTGTCAAGCATATCCTGCGGAAAACGGTGGTCAAAATACTTTTCCCACTGCTCAGGGCTTGACATTATCATCTTGTCTATGTACTGACAAAGGGGTACCCATAACTCAGGCTCTTCAAAATCTCTGTCATTTGTGATGAGCCACATATAGCACCTGAGAAAACAGTCATAGCATGAAATATCCCTCAGGTTGAGCATAACGTCATCAATATTCAGGGAAGCCGAGAATACAGGGTCAGAAAAAGCAAAGCAT
>CALEJX010000357.1 GCA_937898375.1 uncultured Ruminococcus sp. | reverse complement strand
AAATAAATATGCTATACTATTTAAAAGTCTGAATTTTTAGCGAGTTAAATTTTTGCCAATAGCCTTTGTAGGTTTTTTTATCATGATTTTTAAAAATTTCTCAAAACGTGCCGTATCTTCGGCTGTGGCTTTGTAGCGTTCAGGAACATCATGATATAGTTTAAATGTCAGTCCTTTTCCTTTTTGTCCAAGTTCCATGTATTATTTTTCTCCTGTCATGCTTATTAACTGATATCCATTTTCTTTTAAATATGTGGTGATGACAGCTTCTTGATTTTCAAAAAACAACTGCAATGAATTGTCTATCCAATAAGTATCTGAGTCGGGGTCATAAAAGATTGTAAACCTGTAGTCCTCAGCTGCCTTATCTACGCCTTTCATTTTCGCTATCATTTTATCAAAATTGTTATCGCAGCCGTCATAAAATGAAACACCGAGCTTTTCATCATCGCCTCTTTCAAGGCAACCAAGGTCAAACCACTTAGAGTCATCACTTTTATGTATGACGTATATCTTTGTGCTTTTATAATTTGGATAAAATAACAGCAGTTGTTCATGCTCATTAGCCGCATGATATGTCAAGTAGCTCTTACTTTTATAGTAATTTTCTAATTCTTTAAATGTATTCATAATGTTCGTCCTCTTGATTTTAATAATGGAGATGTTAAGATGTTTTACGCTATTTCAAAAAAATATAACGATGTGGTTTGTGCAAGTAACGTCACCGATTTGAATGACACATTTCTTTGCCTTAATTCTCAATGTAAAGCAGAATACTTTATTAAAGGGATAAACAGTGAAAGAAAGGCACATTTTTGTCATAAGCATAGTACTCCACACGTACAGGGTTGTCCTTATGATATGGGTTTAACTAAATATCTTAATAATGATGATATTGTTAAATCCTCGTTGCAGGATATTTATGCTCATATTAGAAAACCAATAAAAAAAGCACCAACAATTCACGTTAACAAGCAACCAAAGCAGAACGCTTCACGAAAAACTTACATCAATACAACCAAAGATTTGTTTTATTTTTGTACAACTAACTCATTAGATACAATTTACGAAAATGAAACAACTATAAATGATATAATTGTTGATAGTCGTAATATATGCAGTAAAGGTTTATTTAAGGGCTTTTCAGGCTTACGTTTGGTTGTTGGTTATACAATTATATATAATTTTCCTAAGAAGTTTATTTTGTTAAAAACGAAAGCAGTTACAAAATGCGGAGAGATCAGAGTTCTCAATAGCACTGTATATATGGAAACACATCAAATAAAAGAGATTAAAGATTATCTATTTGGTACATTTGGAACTTTCACAGGTTATCCAGTTGCTGTTTTAGGAAAGTGGTCTAATTCTCGTTTGTTCAACATTGAATGTACCATTAATGAGCCAACAAATGTCATTTATAAATTTGCTAATGATATTAATAAACGTTAAAACTGTATACTTAATCCCCCTCCCCAGCGCCTGCCCCGTTGCAGGCGCTTTCTTCATGTATGATAAATTTATCCCCTTTTTACTGCCTTTTCAGACAGTATCAATTATTATGCAACTTTTTTTACACATTAAAAAAGTTGCAATTTGTATAATTATATGGTATAATATCGCAAAAGATGCTATAGGAGCTGATATAATGATTACTGTTGATAAAATCGCATTAGTTGTATCAATTGTAGGACAGATAGTTATTCCACTTTTTTTTAGCTTATGTAAAAAATCACGACGGACATCAGGCAATATTCCTGAGTCAAATCAAAAAAATGATTATAGTCAAAAGCACACGTTCGTAAACAATGGAAATGTTAGCAATAGTGCTGTAGGAGAAAATGCAGTTCTAAACAATTTTGGAACAGTAAATCAAAATTGTACCACGATCAATAACTTTGCAAATACACCTTGTAATGTAAAAGATACATCTACGATCAATGAAACATCAAACTTTGTTACTATTGTTTTTTTGGCACTTGTCATTTCCGTTCCTCTTTTTTCAAAGTATCATTCTGCATTTTTGCTAATAATGTCATTTCTGTTTTCCATATTTATAAGCATACAAAACATTTCTTTCAAGATAAGAAGAAAATATATGGTGTTTATTATAAGTTGCTATTTATTTAGCTATTTTTGCTTTGTACATCCACTTTTTATTGCAAGTTCGTATTCGACTTTTGTGGATAGTTCAATACTTTATATTCTCAAAAAACCAACATTAGCGAAGGTTAGAAATTATTTGGGCGTACTAAGTCAATTATTATCAACAGTTATGTGGTGTTCATATTTTGCGTCGAGCATTGTATGTGAAATCAAGCGAAAGCCTACTCCTCAATCAGATAGATTAAGCTTTAATTCTGATAAAATATCAGATAAGGTCATCCTAATATCGATATTGTTATTATCTAGTGCACTTATGGTTCCATATTTAGCTATTTTCTGCTTTGATGCAACTTTTTAGTTCTTTGAACATATCTTTCCAATTCAATCCTTCGTCTCCGTCGTCTAAGTCGTCTAAAATGAGGAATAGATTAACAACAACGGTTCCTATTGCAATGGTTTCCCAACAGTAATCAATTTGAGATTTCCACATCAGTTTTATCATAGTGTGTAAAAATATAAGCATAGGCAAGTAATATGTGAAAACGTAGTGCTTTTTATGAATTTTCACCATGTGAGTATCAATCTTCAAATAATACGCAATGGTATTGATTGTTCGTGTGTGCCACAAAGCAAGATACGAACTTATAAAAAACAAACCAAATTCAAAGGTGATCACTACCATGATCTTGGCAACAAGATAACTTGTCGAGCCTTCGGGTGATCCTTCAAGTATAAACTTGTAGTTCACTATGTATGGTAAACTCAGCAATGGTATACTCATAAAAGCAATAACACCTATCTTTGATAACCTAATCAAAATCATTTTCACTCTATGCAAAGTGTTATTATTCATAACTCTACCTCCCAGCGCCTGCCCCGTTGCAGGCGCTTTCTTTATGTATGATAATCAATCCCCTTTACTGCCTTTTTTCAGACAGTATCAATTAACTTTCTTTTCTCTTAGTGACTTGCTTTGAGTCGGCAACAAGGTAGCCGTATGGCACTGTAGATCCGTCCTCTGTGATAGTGTATGTGCCTATTATTGCAACTTAGCATATTTTGTGATATAATCTTGTATGTGCTATTTTTTGTGATTATTATCGCATTTTATTTTGTAAATTATCAAATGGATAAAATTATATATATTAAATGCAGCCCAAAGATAGTATAATATTTTCATTTCATTTACCTCGAGGTGTATTTTATGATAAAAAATGTTATGTTTATCATAAGTTTTGTTACAAGTAGTGTGTGTTTTATAGATTTAATTAGGAGCAAAAAGCAATATCGTTCACTTGCGTATCTAATATTGATAGTTCTTATTTTCACATTTATTAGACCAATACTCGTCCTATTTTATAATTACAATTATTATATCAGAGTAGCCGCAATAGTATTTCAAATTATTATTGCTCTGAGTTGCTGCTGCGTTGATTATAAGAATATTTACGAAAACGGACATAGGTTATATGTCGAAAAATGGTGGAAGATATTGATATGTGTTCTTGTGACTATAGTAGCCAATATTGTAGGTGTAGCCTGTTGCTATAATCCATTTAAAGATGCAAATCTAATAATAAACTGTGAAAGCTTTGAATACATAAATGCAAGATTTGTAAATGCATTAAGCACTATGACTACCGATAGATCATTGTATGGTTTTCTTAAACAAAATTTATTAATTGTATTTATTTATGCATACTACATAATTTCTCTCTTGCTAATATACATTAGTTCAATATATTTTTTGAAGTTTGTGCATAAAAGTGACATAAAACATCTTTGTATATCTGCAGTATTACCTGTAGTGTCATCCTTTTTATCTAAAATGTTTTATCCTATTTTGGATATTACTCTTTATATTTTTCATGAATTTAATTTGCCTTCGCCAAGCATATAGAGGATCACCAGTCCATAATTCCCAAATCACCCACCATGACGCAAATGACATTGTATAGTCGAGAACTAAATCAGAAATACTCATAGTCTTTACCTCCCCAGCCCCTGCCCAGTTGCAGGGGCTTTTTTCATGTATAGATAAATTGATCCCCTTTTTACTGCCTGTTCAGACAGTGTCAATTATCTCTCTTTTTTCTTGCGTGAAAACATAATAACAGCAGCTCCTGCGAGTATAACTACCACACCGCCAAGAACTGTTCTTCCGTCAATGTCATTGTCAGAAACACCTGTGTTAGGCGTGTCTGGCGCTTTCTGATTGAACATATCTGTATCAATAGTCTGAGCATATGTTACAGTGACTTGCTTTGAGTCTGCTACTAGATAGCCGTATGGCACTGTTGAGCCGTCCTCTGTTATTGTGTATGTACCGATAGGTACGCCCTCAAACTTTGCAAGTCCGTCCTTGTCGGTGATCGCAGGAATGTTTATCTCTCTGCCTGTATCGGAAACTCCCGAAAGAATAAAACGAATGCCCTCAATGTTCGTCATGCCGTCAGTTTTCTTGTGAACTTGAACTGTACCTGTCTGCTCAGCGTTCAGAATTGTTTCATCAATAGTTTGTGCATACTCGACCTTGACTTCTTTTTCATCAGCTACGAGATAGCCATACGGAACGGTTTCCTTATCTTCGATAACTTTGTATGTGCCAATAGGAATGTTCTCGAATTTGGCTATGCCGTCTTTATCAGTTGTAGCAGGGATATCAATTTCACGTCCTGTGTCAGATGTACCTCTGAGATAGAACTTGATACCCTCAACATTTCTCTGTCCCTCTGTAGTCTTATGCACTACAATTGAGCCTGTCTTTTCCTCATTGAGTATCGTTGTGTCGATTGTCTGAGCGTATGTTACAGTGACTTCCTTTTCGTCAGCTACAAGATATCCGTAAGGAACGGTTTCCTCGTCCTCGATGACCATGTAAGTGCCGATAGGGATATTTTCAAACTTTGCAATGCCGTCCTTATCAGTTGTAGCAGGGATATCAATAGCTCTGCCGCTATCAGACGTTCCTCTAAGATAGAAAGTGATACCCTCAATGTTTTTCTGTCCCTCTGTTGTCTTGTGAACTGTGATAGAGCCTGTCTTTTCCTCGTTCTCGAAAGAAACCTCTGCGGTTTCGTTATACTCAACAGTTACTTCCTGCTCATCAGCAACAAGGTAAGCCGCAGGAACTGTTGAGCCGTCCTCTGTGATGACATACTTGCCGATAACGAGCTTATCAAACATTGCTACGCCATTTTCGTTTGTATCAGCTTCAAACTTCATGTCCTTGTTTGTATCAGAAATGCCTGTTGCTATGAACTTAATGCCCTCGATATTGAGGTTACCAGTTGTGGACTTTGTGACCTTGATAGAGCCTGTTTTCTTTGTGTTTGTCATTTCAGACTTGACGATATCATCATTTTCAGTTATCTCAAAAGGATAAGGAGTATCATCAATTTCATAGATATCAGGTGCTGAAATTTCACGATAGAAATACTTGCCTATAGCAAGCTGAAAATGTGCAACGCCGTTCTCGTCTGTTGTGCCTGTGATGACCTGTTCGTTATTTTCATTTAAAATTTCAAAAGTGCAATCAGGGATAAGCTCACCTGTTGACACGTCTGTTTTGGTTATCTCAAAAGGCTTTGTGATTATTTCGTTGTCAAAATCAATAACAAACTCAGCCTGCTGTTCAACAAGCTTGATAGTCTGTGTTGGCTCATCGGAAATCGAATAGCCCTTTGGTGCTTCAATTTCTGTTACTGTGTAGCTGTAACCCTTGTAGAGATCCTTTGTTGTTTCAGCTATGCCGTCTGCGCCTGTGGTTATGGTGTCAATAACCTTTCCCTTTGGATAGATACAATAGCCATTGCCGACATAGATATCCTCGGCAGCTGCTACCTCAAATTTTGCGCCCTCAAGGTCAGCGCCTGTTTCAGCGTCACGTTTGTGAATAGTTATCTTGCCCTTGTCAGGAGCAGAAGCCTTGTTTACGAACTCCGTTGAAGCCGTCTTGTCTGCGGTAACAGTTATACCTTTTTTAGATGATATCATGTAGCCGTCAGCAGTGGATATTTCTCTCCACTCATAGCTGCCCTCTGGCAGACCTGTGATATCGATATCGCCCTTGCTGTTCGGCGTAAGGTCTGTAGCCTGTGAAGCGAGGTCTGTGAAGCTATAGCTTCCGTCCTTGCCGCTTGCCTTTACAAATTTATATTCGTCACCGACCTTGCAGGCAAGCTGGAACTTAACGGCTTTGTACATATCCGCTGTGGCGTTTTGTTTGTTGTCAAAATAGTCTGTGAAGCTCTTGTCAAGGTGAGCTGAGCCTGTGCTTATTTTAAGCTTGATGTATGCCTGAACAGGGTCTTTGCCTGAAATGTAGCCGACCTTCATCTGCGACTTAGTGGAGTTGTCTTTTGTTTGGAAAACAAGTGGTACGCAATCTTCAATAGCACCACTGTTCTTTGCTCTCGCCTTTGTCAAAGTAACAGTTTTTGTTCCTGCCTTGATGTTTTCATTGGCAGAAACCTTGATGTTGCTTCCGTCCTTTTTGAATGTAACTCCGTCAACTTTTGAAAAATCGAACTGTGAGATACTGCTGTCAGCCTTTATTGTCCCCTCATATTTCTTGGTTGAAACATTATATTTCAATTCGTATGTAGG
>CALEJX010000356.1 GCA_937898375.1 uncultured Ruminococcus sp. | reverse complement strand
CGATGACGCAACCATGCTGTATATAGGAAACTCACGTGACAGCGAGGAGATAGTACACAGGATCTTTGAAGAACTTTATCACGAATATTCTGACGAAGAATACGGTGAGCTTATAATGCAGCAAAGAGAACACTTCCATAAAGCATTCACAAATGAAGTTTTCGATATGCTTGGGTATAAACCTACAGACAGTGACACGCTATATCAGATAGTATTTATGGCTGTTGACAGGCTCATAAAAGAATACATAGGCAAACGAAAAGGAGCGTGGTAAATGTGACAAATGCCAAGAGTTCAAATATCATATACGGTATCTTTATAGTATTTACCATGCTTGTTATTGGCATTATTCTTGCGTTCAATGGCACAAAGGAACGTGAAAGCAGCTCTGTTGACTATGATAATTCTCTTTCGGTGGGTGGCTATGCGGTAAAGATAAACAACTGCATTTACTTTACAGACACCAATGAGATAGTATTCACGTTCAAATATAAGGCTATGGTCGGCACTCCCACAAACAGTATTCCTGAGATATACTCGATAACTTATTCGCTTAAAGACGAACTTAACAGCAAGCTTACATACAAAACGCAGGACAATTCAGACGAAGAACAGCTTGTTACCTGCACCGATTTTGACAAAGATCTTTATTATATCAAGGTCAATTTTATATCAAAAGAGCCTGATTATTACGATCAAGATACCTATGATGACTTTGGTGATGTAGTCAAAGGTGCTTTTCATGAGGGAAAAAAGTATGACAGCTATGTGCAGATAGATGTACAAGATATGCTCAAAATGACTCAAAACGAGTATAAAACATATACAACTCAAGCACCTGTAACTGCCACTGAAGAAAGCTCTGCGGCTGATAAGGTCATAGATCCAAGTGGCACGTTTGTTATTACAACAACTACTACTCCAATGACAACAGAGCGTTCTGAGCCTGCAACCACCACAAGCACAGCGTCTGAAAATTCACATGAAAGCACTTCCGAAAAGAAAACCAATGTGGCTGTAAAGAGTAATCCAGATCATCATGAACAGCAGATCGACGAGCCATATGTATACACAACAGAGCCTAGACGGTATGAAGATAATGACTACTATACAGAGCAACAGCAAACTCAAAGACAGACTGAGAGACAAACTCAAAGGCAAACAACAGCTACGACAACTACCGCTTATGTACCTCCTGAGATAAAGGGTCTAAGGCTTGAAAGCAGCTATAGCAACAATGATGTTAGGCTTAATTCAGGCGAAAGCACAACGCTTACTGCGGTCATTTCGCCCTCAAATGCTGTGGGAAATATAATCTGGGAGTCCAACCGAACAGATATTGCAGAGGTAGACAGCAGCGGCAGAGTTACCGCAAAAGCAAAAGGAAAAGCAATAATAACGGCAAGAGCTGAGGATAACAGAGCAGTATCCGCAAGCTGTATGATAACTGTAGAATAGAGGTAAATGCAATGAATGAAGAACTGTTTTTTGAATATCCAATAAAAGATGAGCGAGAAAAATTTGAAGCTGAAACACTTTCGGGTTGTCCTGAAAATCTGCCGTCGGCAAGAACAAAAGCTTTCATACTGTTGTGTGCAGGCTTCATTATTATCCCCTTGTCTGATATTTTTCCTTCGGAAAAGATATCCACTATAGCAATGTTTGCAGGCGTTATCTTGATCGTAATATCCCTGCTTATAATGAGATCTCTACTCAGCGCAAGACGAACAGGAGTTGAAATATCTGCATATGAAACATATATTGAGATCACTTCTCTTGATAATATGAACAAATATCCACGAAGAACTCTTATTGTTTCATACAGCGACATTGTTATGTGTGATGTTTCAAATGACGGAAAAAACGTAATGCTGATCTACAAAGCAAATGTCAGCACCGAGGATTGCGTTGATATAAATGGAGAAAAGGCTGCTAACGTTCTCAACGGCACATTCCCTATAAGCGTAAATCCATACACATACGAACACTTTTTCTTTCTCTATACCGCACCAAAGCTTTTCAGAGTCAGAACAAAGGGTTGGAAAACAGTAAAGAAATTCGGCACAGAATATGAATATGCCGCAAAATATTTACAATAAAAATGGAGGTAAAAAACAATGGCTTTCACCAACAAAAACAACAAGATCACAGTAAAGGGCTTTCTTTCAAGCAACATTACAGAAGTACCAAATTCAAGCTATGCGCTTACATTTATGATAAAAGTACCACGTCCTGCTCAGCATGATAGGCGTATTATTTATGATGAATTTATGGTTTATGTATGTGACAATAAGAATGCAACTAACGCAAGAGCAAATCTTACAACAGGTGTATCAGTAAAAGTAACAGGCGAATTAAGAATATGGCACGACGGCTCTTACCGAATATGCGCCAATGATATTCAGCCTATATGGTAGGTAAAAGTCAATGGAAATGAAGATAAGAATAACCGACGAACAGCTTGTCAAACAAATGGATGAGGTCATAAAAAATGAGGGATTTACTTCACGTAACCAGTTTATAACCTATGTTATTTCAATGTATCTCACCTCAGAAAACAAGTTTTTCCTTCGAGCTTTTTCGCCTGTTATGCGTGAAATATGCAAAGAAAGCATTGACGAACAGAAGAAAAACACAGAGCATTTACTACAGAAAAATGAGATCATAATGCAGGATATGCTCAGAACAATGAATGATATACGTGCGGTATTCTACTCTGAGATCACCGAAAAAGAAACCAAAGAGAATGATAAAAAATATAGAATTTAAGGTACTTTTCTTTTGTTTTTCGGAAAGAAAGTGAAAAAGCGCTGTATGGCATGATACAGAAACGTTATGGCATAGTACAGAAAATGTATGGTATTGTACGGAATTATTATGGCATAATACAGAAAACGTATGGCATTGTACAGAATTATTATGGCATAATACAGAAAACGTATGGCATTGTACAGAAATCACGGTGAAAACACCCCACCTTTAGGACGGATAAAGCTCGGTACTACCGAGCTTTCCAACGGTTGCTGGGGCATACCTTTATGCTCTTGTGTCTTTCACTGGGTCTTGGAGTGGTCTTAACGCCGAAATTGCACAAATATGGAAACTAGAAAGAGGGTAAAAAGAATGAAGAAAACCATAGCTATCACCGAGGAGTGCAACCAGCTTTTGAAAGAGCTGGCTGAGAAAAATGACACCACTGAGTCCAAGATAGTCAAGTGGGCGATCGAGGAGTACGCTGCACGGAACAAGCCAGAACATCCAGATGAGATCGTGGAGATCAGGCGTAGGATCATCAAGATACAGGAACAGAATTTTCAACTGCTGAATATGCTCAACTCATTCATTGAGAAAATGCAGTTCACAGATGACGAGGGTTACTTCTCAGCCGAGGATCTCCCCTGCCACTGGATGGAGGAGAGCAAGAACGAATTTCATCAGAAGCAGTTGAAGAACAGACTTGAAGCGATCAATAAGAAATAGGGAGATGTCTTATGTCAACACCTGCGGTAGTATTCTCACTGGGTTTCACCTATGATTGGGCAATAGGCGGCTACGACTTTCTGGAGTACATGGATCGTCCAGAAGCCTTTGATAAGACCCGTCACCTCAATGACGAATACAAGGACTTCATAGACTATATGTCAAACTCAGAAAAATCAGACGGACTATTCAACGCACAGTCTGACCTGCTAACTGAAAGCGACAAAGAAAAATACCGTCAGCTCGAAACAGTGAGCCGTGATGCAGGCTGCCCTAAGTATTACGGTGTGGTATCCTTTGATAACAACTTTCTCATAGAGAACGGGTTAATGACTAGCGACGGCAAGCTTGGTGTCCATGGGATAAAGGAATTAGGTCGTGAGGGTATCAACGCCATGATATCAACGTCCAATAAGCTCGACAATGACAACGTGTATTGGACAGGAGCGATACATACAAATACTGATAACATTCACATACATTTCTCCATATGCGAATATGAGCGGCGTGAGGATCGCTGTAAGGTATATCGTGATAAGGATTGTATCGAGGTCAAAGCATTCGATAAGCTCAAGTCAAAGATCGTGAACAGAGTCCTTGGCAGTGATTATTCCAGGCAGCTCACTGAGCTTGAAAGGGAGTCTATCAAACCAGCTCTGTCATCAGGATACGGCGGTTGTGCTGAACAGCTTATCAGACTTGCCGACAAGCTGCCCTCTGAGGGTGGCTGGCAATATGGCAGACCAAAGATGAGAGCATATCGTGACGATATAGACAAAACGGTTGACGCAGTTATAGCGTCAGACCAAAAGCTTAGCGGTCTATGGAAGCAGTATAACGATATGCTGGACAGCAGAACAGAATATCTCCGAAAGATCTACGGCGAGGGCGAACGTCATTTGTACGCTACATTCAAACCGAACAGACTTGCGGATTTTCATAGGGAGCTTGGCAACCAGCTTCTCAACGATCTCGCACCGCTTGCCGAACAGCTCCGTGCCTCTGCCCTGCCGCAGGCTCATCCGTCCGAAAATGAAAACAGCGAACAGTTTCTGCCGCCACAGTACGATGAAGATACAGGCATCATAATGGATATGCCAGAATATTCGCAGCCAAACAGCCTTGACGAGGAATATTACAATTCACTGTATGCCTCTATGGACGCTCATCCGCCCGAAAATGAAATGTGGTTTGACGAGCCGCCTATCATTGAAGCTAATCTGTATCCATATCCACAGGAGTTTCATCTTTCCGAAAAAGAAACGAAATCACAGCTCAGAATTGAATGGTCAGACAGATATAAGCAAGCGCTTGATCTCATGTACGGCTCACGAACAGCCGACGGCAAGGAGTTACCCAAAGACCTGCCTGCAGCGCTTAAATTACTTGCCCAGGAAAGCGATAGTGGAAACGTTCTTGCAACCTATGACCTTGGAAAGCTCTATCACATAATGTCAGATGAAAATAACGATCATACTTCACTCAGCGAACAGAACTACAAGGCGGCGCTCGACGGGTTTCTGAAGCTGTTGGACAAACAGACATCAGGCTGGCAGCATTCCTACATATGTTACAGGGTCGGTAAGATGTATGACAAGGGACTTGGCACGGTGCAGGACTACAAAGCTGCAAGAGAATACTATGAAAAAGCAGGCGAGAACAGATTTGCATACTTCTCCTTGGGCAATATGTATAAGTTTGGCTCTGGTGTGGAAGTGGATATGACCATGGCAGTCAGCTATTATGAGAAAGCTCTTGCTTGCAAAGGTGATATGCCTTTTGCAAGCTACGCCCTCGTACAAGCGTATGAGCTTGGACAGGGTGTTAAAGCTGATGAACAGAAAGCGGCGCAGCACTACACTCAGGCACTCGCTGGTTTTACTGCAATATACGAGAAAAGTCACGAGGACAGTATAAGCTATCGACTAGGCACTATGTATCTAAAGGGAAAAGGAACAGACGTTGACCTGGCAAAGGCGGAAAAATACCTCCTGGAGTCTGCTGACAATGGTAACGATCAGGCTCAGTACCAGCTCGGTAAGCTGCGTCTTGCTCAGGATCGCATAGATGAAGCAGAACAGCTCTTTATCAAGTCTGCAGAGAAAGGCAATGCCTATTCTGCTTTTTCTCTCGGACGGATATACATGACCGAGGAAAAGCGGGATGACAGCAAAGCCGAACAGTTCCTGAAACAATACCTTGCA
>CALEJX010000355.1 GCA_937898375.1 uncultured Ruminococcus sp. | reverse complement strand
GCCCTTGATAAATGAAGATATTATGGCGTCCTCAAGCTCATAAAGCCCACATTCGTGACAGCCACGAAGTGCGGCAAGTCCGCTCATCATG
This sequence comes from uncultured Ruminococcus sp., assembly GCA_937898375.1. Lineage (GTDB taxonomy): Bacteria > Bacillota > Clostridia > Oscillospirales > Ruminococcaceae > Hominimerdicola. The sequence goes on along the minus strand of CALEJX010000355.1, from coordinate 2,012 downwards.
GACTGTGCGGCGGCAGCGTCCGCCATTGACACAGGGATATCACGCTTATCACAAGCTCTTACTGTGCCTATGAGCAGGTCAAGAACTGTGTCGCTGTAAACGCCTGCGGGGTCATCACAGTAGCCTAGCCTTTTCATCACGCAGTCATAAAAATAAGGGCGCTGCATACCCGAGGCATAGCCGCTGAGTGTGTCTGCGGCTTCATAAGAATACGCCATGGGGAAACAGCCCTCGTCTTTCTGAGATAGCTTATGGAGCTTTTCTTTTTTTTTCCTATCATTTTTCAGAAGCTCATATAGCCCCAAGATATGGAACCCGCCAGTTACTGCAAGAACTTTTTTGTTATCTTTAAGTGCTTCCTTGATACGCAGAGCCATATGATTTTCTCTTGAAAGAGTTCCGTCTGCCGCAAGATCTTCCTCTGTTTCGTCATTTCGTGTGATAATGCAATAAGTGTACATTTGCTGTACAAAATCTTGTACAGATAGCCTAAGCCCCTCTATTTCAAAATACTTTTCCCAAAACTCTTCAAAGGTTCTTAAACCTGTTTTCTCGCAAAGTCTTTTGCAGAATTTGCTATAAATTAGTCTGCTGTCGTCTGTGTAGCTGTGCTTATCTTTATTGCTGCGCAGACCTTTATTTTCTGCGGTAGTAATTAGTATTTCACTGTATGGGAGATCCATAAAACGTGCTTCGATGCCCATGGCTGAGGCTGTTTTCAGAGCGTTATACTCAGGTGAAGCATAGATAAAAGGGTAGTAGCACTTGTAGTCCTCGGCTTCTTCGCTGATAAGCTTTTTCCTGTCCTTGTAGTAATAATAGAACGCCGCAGGAAGTTGAGTTCTCTCGTCCGTCAGCACGCCGATCATATCGTTGGCATTTTCAGGACCCTCTACAAGTATGACATCGGGCTGATATTCCTTTATGGTTCTTATGAGCTGCCATGAGCAGACAGGGCTGTGGTGTCTTACGGGAAAAAGCAGATAGGGCAGGGAATAGTCAAATGGTATTATTTCAGATACTTGGCTGTATCCAGATATTCTGTCCATATGCCGCCCTCACTTGCACTTTTTTCTTTTACAGCGATCCTGAAATAGCTTTTGAGCTTTTCAATGTCGTCTTTATTTTCCTTGCATACTGCACCAAGCAGATTTTGCGTAAGCTCTTTGAGATCTGTTTTTCCGTCACCGTAGTAATATGCGCTGCTCATTGTCTGATAAAAAACAGACACAGCTTCGGCGGTACTCATAACGGCGTTAGGCTTTTCAAGCTTTGTGCCCTCTGCGGTAACGCCCTCACGAAGCTCATGATATGTCACCGCAAGAAGCTCTGCGGCGTTTGTGTCGATAGGCTGGTCGATATGACCTGTTTTTGCGAGATCTTGTGCTTCACGGATAATTATCTCTTTTTCAAGCCTTACGTCACGGACAGGCTCGACAGTCTCAAAATTGAAACGCCTTTTCAAAGCGCCTGACATCTCATTTACGCCTTTGTCACGGGTGTTTGCAGTACCGATTATATTAAATCCCTGTTTGGAGAAAACAAGTCCGTCATTTTCAAGCTCAGGGATATTAAGTATCTGGTCGCTCATTACAGAAATAAGGCTGTCCTGAATTTCGGCAGGGGTACGGGTTATTTCCTCAAATCGTGCGAAAATACCTTGCTCCATGCCGATGAGCAGGGGAGCAGGCACAAGGGCTTCACGGCACGGACCTTTTGAAAGAAGCATAGCATAGTTCCAGCTATATTTTATCATATCCTCAGTAGTTCCTGCCGTACCCTGAACAGTGTTTGTGCTTATGCCGCAACAGGCGGCAGAAAGCAGTTCTGACAACATAGTTTTGGCCGTGCCAGGTTCACCCACCAGCATAAGACCACGGTTTCCAGCGAGGGTGATTATACAGCGCTCAACAAGCGCATCATTGCCATAGAATTTACGTTTTATCTGCATTTTGCCGTCGGCGGTTTTAATGCTTCCACCTAATATGAATGTTCGCACTGCCTTTGGTGAC
>CALEJX010000354.1 GCA_937898375.1 uncultured Ruminococcus sp. | reverse complement strand
TTGAAGCTTTATGATACCGCAATGCTCATGCTTGATACTATAGGGCTTGGCATTTTCACTGTCACAGGTATAACAGCGGCAATGCGGAGCGACGTGTCAGACAACACCTTTTTGCTTGTGTTTTCGGGAGTTATAACAGGCGTTGGGGGTGGAGTTCTCAGGGATATTTTCGTAAACAAGAAGCCTGAGATATTTGTGGGCAACATTTATGCCTGCGCTTCTGCCACAGGTGCGGCGGCTTTTCTGCTTTGCTATGGACTTATGTCTTTCATGCCTGCCTGCATAGTGAGCCTTGGGGTGACGTTTTCGCTAAGGCTCATGTCGGTGAAATTCGGCTGGAACTTGCCGAAAATTCAGATAAAAGCCAGACAAGAGCGGAGGATAGCCGCCACAAAAGAAAATCTCATAAATAAAAAAGGAGCATAGACTATGAAAAAGTTTATTATTACCATAAGCCGTGAGTTCGGCTGCAACGCAAGAGAAGTCGCAAGAAAGGCTGCGGCTGAGCTGGGCGTGGAGTTTTATGACAAGGACCTTGTGGATATGGCGGCGGAGCGTGCAGGCATAAGCCGTGATTCGTTTCTTGACAGCGAGGAAATGCTTGACAAGAACGCTGACCGCCTGCTGAAGTCATTCGGCTACGGCTCTTCAACGCAGTTTTATTCGGACAAGGCTGTAAAAGCGCAGGTGGATATAATCAGAGACCTTGCAAACAAGCGTGTTTCTGCCATATTCTTCGGCAGATGTGCAGACTATGTTCTCAGAGAATATCCAAACCACATGAACGTTTTCCTCTATGCGCCTTTGGAAGCAAGGATAAAGCATATGTGCGAAACTTATGACCTTTCATGGCCGGAGGCTGACAAGCTTATAAAGCGTGTTGACCGCCAGCGCCACAATTATTATAAATACGTCACAGGCAAAAACCGTGGCGACCGTGACAACAAACATCTTATGATCGACGTAAGCGAATACGGCACTGATCTCACTGCTGAGATGATATGCTTCGCCGCAAGAAAGATGTTCGAGGACTAAGCTTTCTACTGATTACCAAATCTTCATTCGTGGGGTGCTTCCGCTTTGGAGCGCCCCTCTTTTCTTACATTTGTGAATATGAACAAAATGCAGGATATAAAGCCACTTTATTCATGCAACATTTTCTGTAAGATAAACAGTCAGTTTATGTTAATAAAAAGTTTATACCTAAACTATAAAATAGCTGATTTTTAGTATTGCAGTTGTAGCTGCTACAGGATATATCATAGGTATATCGAAAGAAAAGTTTCGTGGAGTAAATTATTTCAGAAAAGCGAAATGAAAGTCAAAAAAGAAAATCCTGCAAAATGCAGCTGTAAATATAGGAGGAATGTAAAGTGAAAAGGTTCAGATTTATAATCAAACGGCTGCTTTCAATGATAGTCATAATGTTTGTGGTATCGTTTTTGGTGTTCGTTGTTCTGAGAATGTCAGACGCAGACCCTCTCACAGTAATGATAGGAAACAATCAATCCACTCCTGAGCTTAGGCAGGCTCTTACAGAAAAATATCACCTTGACAACCCTGTGCATATACAGTATCTCAGGTGGATAAAGGGAGTCCTTTCGGGAGACTTCGGCACAGACTATGTTGACGGTCAGGACGTGAAAGGTCTTATAATGTCAAGGCTT
>CALEJX010000353.1 GCA_937898375.1 uncultured Ruminococcus sp. | reverse complement strand
TGCAACAATTGCAGAAATGTTGCCAAATTAAAATATAAATCATTTGTTTGCACAAATTCACGGGTGCGTTTTTGTTGGATATGACGATAAATTTGGAATAATTATGTAACGTCTGATAAGCTGACGATACCACTGATATGGGTGCAGACAGGGGATAGTCGAAAACGTTTGAGAAAGCTCAAACGTCCGTTGCAAATTCTGTTGCGATATCAATATTTTAACAGTTAAATTTTATGACTTTAATACAGAATAACTAAAATATTTTCAATTGTTTGTGTAAGCTGCCAAAACTTGTGATGACTATTGACTTTAATTTGGAGATAGTTTATAATAAAACGGTGAGGATATTTAATTGTGCAGTGCTTTTTGTTCACAGTTTTTAGACTGCACAGAGGAGAAATGATTATGAATATTAAAGAAGCAAAACAACAAATTCTTAATGCGATACAAGCCTACCTCATCAAAGACGAGTTCGGCGACTACCGCATTAGCATAGAACATCAAAGACCTGTGTTCCTGCTGGGCGCTCCTGGTATCGGTAAGACCGCTATTATGGAGCAGATAGCTCAGGAAACAGGCGTAAACCTCGTTACTTACTCAATGTCGCACCACACTAGAGAGTCCGCTCTCGGTCTGCCTGTTATCGTACATAGAAACTACACGGGAGCTGATGTGCAGATATCTGAGTACACAATGAGTGAGATCGTGGCTACTCTTTATGATACTATCGAAGCCACAGGTATCAAAGAGGGCATTTTGTTCCTCGATGAGATAAACTGTGTTTCTGAATCACTTGCTCCTGCAATGCTCCAGTTCTTGCAGTACAAAGTTTTCGGACTTCATCAGGTGCCGGCAGGTTGGGTAGTAGTTACGGCAGGTAACCCGCCTGAGTTCAACAAGTCTGTCTCTGAGTTCGATATCGTTACTCTCGACCGTGTTAAGAGGGTCGAGTGTCAGCCTGATTTCGGCGTTTGGAAAGAATATGCTTACTATGCAGGCGTTCACCCTGCTATCATATCTTATCTTGAGCTTCACCCTGACCACTATTATATGGTAGACGCAAGCGATAAGAACAACTACCGCTTTGTTACTGCCCGTGGCTGGGAGGACCTTTCTGAAATGATGCAGCTTTATGAGGAGAGCGGTATCCTTGTTGACCACGCTCTTGCCGCTCAGTATGTACAGAACCCTGAGTTCTCAAAGAGCTTTGCAGAATATTATGACAGATTTAACTACTATCGTGAGAAATATGACGTTGACGCTATCCTCGAGGGCGGCATAACTGCTCAGAACGTTGCTGACGCAAGAGCGGCTGGCACTGAGGAGGCTGTGGCTCTTATGAACCTTCTTATGGACGGCATTACATACACCATGAGAAGCTGTATCCAAATGGAGAAGATGATAAGACTTATCCACCCAAGAATGGAAGACATCCTTGTGAAGATAAACAATGGTCTTTCATGCCGTCAGATAATCAGTGAACACATCATGGACTGCAACAAGAGCCTTGACAAGGCGGTAAGAGCTAGAAACATCTCGCCGTCTAACAAGAAGATACAACACTGGATACTCCACAATTTGGAAGCTTATCTCGATAAGTGTACAAACGAGGGAAGAGATAACAAAAACCGTTGTACTGTTATTTTGCAGAACTCTTTCAATAATCTGCTTCACGGCGCAAACAATGTTACACAGCAGTCTATGAAGGGTCTGAAATACGCTTTTGACTTCCTTGAGAATGCTTACGGCGCTGACAGCAATGTTATGAAGAAGTTTATCGAGGAGCTGAAAATAAACTGCCACACCACGAACTTCATCAAGAAGTACGGCTCAGAGCAGTTCTACAGACTTGCAGGCGAGCCTGTTCAACAGCCTACTTACAATAACCTCTATGATCTTAATCTTACTGATTGCCTTATAGAGCAGGAATAATGCGACTTATATATTAAACGAAACTATCAAACGGGCGAACACTGTTCGCCCCTACAATGTTTTATTACAGAGTGGGGGTGACGGACGTTCGCCCGTTTTGGCTTTATAGGTAGTTTTCAGATACATATTTGTTAATATAAAAAGCTTGTAATTTGCGAAAAAGTGTGCTATAATAACTAAGAATGTACAAACGATGATCAGAGAGGTTTTACTATGAGCAAGATTTATGATTTAGGCATAGACGTAGGCTCGACCACTGTCAAGACGGTGATTCTTGACGAGGGCGAGTTTATTTATAACAAATATGAAAGACACTTTTCAAAGGTCAGGGAAACTGTGGCTGGGCAGCTTCGCACTATCAGAGAGCTTTATCCTGATGACAAGTTCAAGATAGCCATAACAGGCTCGGCTGGTCTTGGTATCGCTGAAGCAAGCGGAATTTCTTTCGTGCAGGAGGTTTTCTCGGCTTTTATCGCTGTAAACAAGAAATATCCAAAGGCTGACGTTGTGGTGGAGCTTGGCGGCGAGGACGCTAAGATAATCTTCCTCACAGGCGGCGTTGAACAGCGTATGAACGGCTCTTGCGCAGGCGGCACAGGTGCTTTTATCGACCAAATGGCAGGACTTTTGGGCGTTACTCCTGACGAGATGAACGACCTTGCTCTTAAGGCGGAAAAGACTTATCCTATCGCTTCAAGATGCGGTGTTTTCGCAAAGTCTGATATTCAGCCGCTTCTTAATCAGGGCGCAAGAAAAGAGGATATTGCCGCCTCTATTTTTCAGGCTGTTGTGGATCAGACAGTTTCAGGTCTGGCGCAGGGCAGAAAGATAGGCGGTCAGGTGCTTTTTCTTGGCGGTCCGCTTACATATCTCAGCGCACTGAGAAAGGCTTTTAGGACTACGCTGAACCTTGACGAGGAACACGCTATACTTCCGGAAAACTCTTCATGCTATATGGCTTTCGGTGCGGCGCTTCATGCTGACACGCTGGCGGAGGAAATGACTATAGACGAAGCCCTTGACAAGATAGTGAACGCAAAGGCTACTGACAACATCGTGGTAGGCAAGCCGCTGTTTGCAAGCCGTGAGGAATATAACGCTTTCGTGGAAAGACACAAGAAGTCTGACCTTAAATATGAGGACATAAGAACTTACAAGGGCGACGCTTATCTTGGCATAGACGCAGGCTCCACCACCACAAAGCTTGTGCTTATCACACCTGACGGAAAGCTTCTTTATCAGCACTACTGCTCAAACAAGGGTCAGCCCCTTGATATAATCGCTTCAAAGCTAGAGGAGATATACAGCCTTGCTACCCCTGAACTTAACATAAAGGCTTCTGCGGTAACAGGCTATGGCGAGGACCTTATAAAGGCAGGTCTTGGCGTGGACTATGGTATAGTTGAAACTGTTGCCCACTACAAGGCGGCGGCTTATTTCTGTCCTGACGTTGATTTTATCATCGATATCGGCGGACAGGATATCAAGTGCTTCAAGATAAAGAACAACGCTATCGACAGCATTATGCTCAATGAGGCTTGCTCATCGGGCTGCGGCTCGTTCATTCAGACTTTTGCAGGGGCAATGGGATATGATATCGCAGAGTTTGCAAGGCTTGGTCTGTTTGCAAAAGCGCCTGTGGAGCTTGGCTCAAGATGTACAGTATTCATGAACTCCTCTGTAAAGCAGGCGCAGAAAGACGGAGCTTCTGTTGAGGATATCTCCGCAGGACTTTCTTCTTCTATCATCAAGAACGCAGTTTACAAGGTAATAAGAGCAAAGTCTATTGACGAGCTTGGCAAAAATATAGTCGTTCAGGGCGGAACGTTCCTTAATGACGCTGTGCTCAGATCATTTGAAATGGAGCTTGGCAGAAACGTTATAAGACCTGCAATCGCAGGACTTATGGGTGCGTTCGGCTGTGCGCTTTTCGCTAAGGAAAAATCTCAGGGCAAGGACGGCAAGTCAAGCGTTCTTACAAAGGCTCAGCTTGAAGAATTTGCTTATAATTCAAGAGCCGTTCAGTGCGGCGGCTGCGGTGCGCACTGCAATCTTACTATAATAAGATTTAATGACGGCAGGAGATTTACTTCCGGAAACCGCTGTGAAAAGGGTGCAGGAATAAAGATAACCGACAGAACGGAAAACATGATAGAGTATAAGTATAACAAGATACTCTCTTATGCGGAAAACAAGCCTGCAAAGACTATCGCAAAGGTAGGATTGCCGCTGGCGCTGTCTTATTATGACCTTATGCCGTTTTTCTCAACACTGCTTACAAGCCTTGGCTTTGAGGTGGTGCTGTCTGAGGAGTCAACGAGAGATACATATTACAAGGGTCAGCAGACTATCCCGTCTGACACTGTATGTTATCCTGCAAAGCTTTGTCACGGTCATATAGAGAGTCTGCTTGAAAAGGGCGTTGACTTTATATTCTATCCTTGCATGAGCTACAATGCTGACGAGGGTCAGTCGGACAATCACTATAACTGTCCTGTTGTGGCATATTATCCTGAGCTTCTTAAAGCTAACAATGACAAGCTAAATGATGATAATTTTATCATGCCTTATCTTGACATAAACATCAAAAAGCACGTTGCAAAGGCAATGGCTAGGGCGCTTTCAAAGTATAACATCACTGCGAAACAGGTGCTTGGAGTGCTTAACAAGGCTTACTCTGAGCAGGTGAGATACCGCAGGGATATCGAGGCAAAGGCGCAGGAGATAATCGCCGAGGCAAGGGCAAAGGCTCAGAAGATAATCGTTCTGGCAGGCAGACCTTACCACATCGACCCTGAGATAAACCACGGCATACACAAGCTTATCGCTTCCCTTGGCTTTGCCGTTATCACTGAGGACAGCGTGGCAATGAAGGTGGATACACCTCCGCTTGACGTACTCAATCAGTGGACTTATCATTCAAGGCTTTACAGAGCCGCAGAGTATGTTTGCGAGAACGATGATATGCAGCTTGTTCAGCTTGTATCCTTCGGCTGTGGTATCGACGCTGTTACAACAGACGAGGTGAGAGCTATACTTGAAGAAAAGGGCAAGCTTTACACTCAGCTTAAGATAGACGAGATAACTAACCTTGGTGCGGCTAAGATAAGACTTAGGTCTTTGGCGGCGGCACTTGAAGAAAAAGAAGCTGCTGCAAATGCTGAGAAGAAAATGGACAAGGAGGCAATGTAATGGCTGAAAAAGAGATAAAGCACTCAGGTTCTGACAGAGTAAAAAGGTCTTATTTTGACAAGTCAAGACGTGAGGAATACACCATACTTATACCTGATATGCTTCCTATACACTTCAAGCTTATCATGGCGATATACAAAAAATACGGCTATAACATGGAGCTTTTGCAGAACTGCTCACGAAACGTTATAGACGAGGGACTTAAAAACACACATAATGACGCTTGCTATCCTGCGCTTCTTGTTATAGGACAGTTCATGGACGCTCTCAAAAGCGGCAAGTATGACCTTGAACACACGGCTTTGCTTATGTCACAGACAGGCGGCGGCTGTCGTGCTTCAAACTACATTCACCTTATAAGAAAGGCACTGTCAACGCAGTTCCCTGAAGTGCCTGTTCTGTCGCTGAATTTCAGCGGACTTGAAAAGGACGCTTCCATAGATATCACACCGGGCATTGCAATGAAGCTTATTTATGCGGTGCTTTACGGCGATATGCTCATGCTTCTTTACAATCAGTGCAAGCCTTATGAGATAGAGAAAAATTCTACGGACGAGCTTTTGGCAAGGTGGCAGCACAGACTTGGAAAGCTGTTTGCTACCCCGAGCAGATATATGCACACAAAGAGCATTTACAATGCTATGCTCAAAGACTTTGCGGCACTGCCGAGGACAAAGGAGAAAAAGCCAAAGGTGGGCATCGTGGGCGAGATATACGTTAAGTATTCACCTCTTGCGAACAATCATCTGAACGACTTCCTGCTGTCTGAGGGCTGTGAGCCTAATGTTCCTGGACTTCTTGACTTCGTGCTTTACTGTGCGTCGGACGCTATCAACGATGAGAAGCTTTATGACAAGAAAACGAGCCGCACGCTTATGTACGGCATTGGTTATGACGTGCTTTACAAGTTCCAGAAACAGCAGATAAAGGTCATCAACGAGCAGGGCATTTTCCAGCCGCCTCATGATTTTGAACACCTTAGAAAGTGCGCTGACAAGTATATCAGTCAGGGCGTAAAAATGGGCGAGGGCTGGCTCATCACCGCTGAAATGGCGGCGCTTGCAGAAACAGGCACAAAGAACATAATCTGCACTCAGCCGTTCGGTTGTCTGCCTAACCATATTGTGGCAAAGGGTATGTCAAGAACTATCAAGCAGGCTTATCCTGACGCAAACATAGTTGCAATAGACTATGACCCAGGTGCGACAAAGGTCAATCAGGAGAACCGTATCAAGCTTATGCTTGCTAATGCGGTAATGGATTAATAGAAAAAATTACCCCCCTCGGAGCTTGGCTCGGAGGGGGGGTGTTTGTTCTTTTACACATAGTTTTGAAAATTGGTTTGTTTCTTCGACGGGCGGAGATAATGCGGTGACGGCGGAGATAATGCGGGCGACCAAAGGTCGCCCCAGCTTGTTGAAAAAGTCCGAAACAAGTGGGACGTCGCATTTCTGTGAAACAGAAATTGCGCCGCTCCCCTACAAATGGCGTAAATACGCTGTTTATATGTAGGG
>CALEJX010000352.1 GCA_937898375.1 uncultured Ruminococcus sp. | reverse complement strand
GAGAGAATGTCCGCTCAGCAATCGGATATCCTCACAAGCGAGCTGGAATATTACCGCAGACTGCTTGAACCTATACTCAGAGAGATATGCGAGACGTTTTTAAGGCTCAGCGGATATGCCTGCGGAGTGGAGATAGAGTGGGATAACATCAATCTTCAGGACGAGGAAGCTCTGGCAAAGTCAAGGCTTTACAATGCGCAGGCTAAGGCGGCGGAGCTTGAAAACGAAAGGGTAGAGAACGAGAGAAAAAAGGAGGAAATGCAATGAGCGAAACAGTATCAGGCGAGGAACTTGAAAAGATAAACGGCTATGCGAGAGAGCCGCTCACTGAGGACAAGGTGTTTGTTTTCAGGGTGGCGCTTTGTGATAATGACATTGACAGGGACGGAGAGAAGTTCTCCTCAAGCGCTTTGGAAAAGCTTGCGGAGCTTTTTAAGGGCAGGACGGGTATTTTCGACCATGACCCTAAGAGTGCAAAGCAGTCGGCTAGGATATTCGACACTTGGGTGGAAACTCTGCCTGAGAAGATAACGGCGGACGGCGAGGTCTACCGCAGGCTTATGGCAAAGGCTTACATGGTGCGCACAGGGTCGAACGGAGACCTTATAAGCGAGATTCAGGGCGGAATAAAGAAAGAGGTCTCTGTTAGCTGTACAGTGGGAAAGAAGCTTTGCTCGTTGTGCGGAGCGGATATGTACAAGGGCGGCTGTGACCATGAAAAGGGCGGTGAATACGGCGGAAAGCTGTGTTATCACATCCTTGACGAGCCGCTTGACGCTTACGAGTGGTCATTCGTGGCTGTACCTGCGCAGGTGAATGCAGGGGTGACAAAGCGTTTTGCCCTGAGGGAGAAGCATGAGAGCAATGACAAGAGCTATGAGCTTGCCATGGCGAGAGAAGCCTTTGAAAAGGACGTTTTAAGGCTCAGCTATTTTTGCAAGCCTTTTATGAGCGCAAAGCGTGTGAAAGAGATTGCGGAGCTTATGACAGTGACGGAGCTTATCGATTTCAGGAGCAGGCTTGAAAAGCAGGCGGCTGAGAATGAAGAGGTCTACAAAGCCGAAAGGGAGAGCTTTATCACAGGGGATTACAAGATGTAATGACTAGATAAAAAGGGGGTGATGACAATGTGGAGATAGGGGCTTGAATGCCAAGAACGTGATATTATCACAGTAGGGGCGAACAGTGTTCGCCCGCAATACGAACGCTTTATAAGATGTAAAACAAGTACAAAAAAACGGACAAATCTATTTATCATGAAAAGGAGAAAATAATATGTACGATACAATCAGACTTGAAAAGGGACTTTATTCTATCACAGGCAAGACATTCACACAGGCGCTCGCTGAGCTTGACCCTGACGCAAACTACGAGAACACCGAACTCAAGGGGCTTGACGCTTTTGAAAGACAGCTCAAGCGTTTTGACATCAAGATAAAGGGTGCAAATTCCGACAGGGTGGAGAAGTTCTTCATTTCCACAGAGTCGGCAGTGCTTTTCCCTGAGTACATAAGACGTACTGTAAAGCAGGGCATGGACGAGGCTTCTATCATGGGCAAGGTAGCGGCGGCGGTGTCATACACTGACGGCGTTGATTTCAGAGGGCTTACTGTTACAAAGACAGGCTTAACGGACGTTGTTGCAGAGGGCGGAAACGTGCCGCTGACAAATGTTAGACTTGCCACCTCAAACAAGACACTCACAAAGTTTGCAAGACGCTTGAGCTGTTCTTTTGAAGCAATAAGAAAGCAGAAGCTTGAAGCATTCGGCGTGGTGCTGAAAAATCTCGGCGCAGCTATAAGCAAAGATGTGAATAGTCTTGCAATGTCTGAGATAACAAAGGGTCTTACGGCTCAGACTCTTATAGGCACAGAGCTTACCTATGCCGACCTTGCGGCGTTCTGGGCTTCAATGGGCGATTACAACATGACGACTATGGTCTGCACACCTGACGTTATGGCGAAGATCCTTGCTATGGACGAGATGAAATACTGCATAGGCGACTACATGGCAGGCGGCACTGTTCAGACACCTTACGGCGTGACGCTTGTAAAATGCCCTCAGCTTTCAAGCGGCATTGCGGTTGGTATCGACCAGAGCTGCGGCGTTGAAATGGTGCTTGGAGGAGATGTTATCATTGATTACGATAAGCTTATCTCAAATCAGTGCAACGAGATATTGTGCTCAGTACTTGCAGGATTTTCCGTGCTTACAAGCGGTGCGGTAAAGACGCTGAAAACATCAAAGTAAGCTGACAGGATAGTGAAAAAGGGACGGTGGGCGGGATATTTCATAGAAAGGGGCAGAAAAATGGCAATAAGCAAAGACAATGTAAAAAGCGATTTCATGGAGCTTAGCGGACTTGACAGCACGGCGGCTGAGGTATACGATGGGATAATTTCGGTATGCGCTGATGAAATGGAAAAGGCTGTTGACAGCGAGCGAATGGTCGCTGAGGACGGGACGGCTATATGCGAATTTGCGGCGGCAGCGGAGGTCTTTTACAGATTTATATGTCTGAAAGCCGCTGAATACAAGGTCATGTACACTGCACAGGGCAAGGCGGTGGAGGCTTTTGACGAGGAGAGCAGGATAAAGGCGGCAAGAGAGCTTCGTGACAGCGCAGTTTCAAGGGCGGAGAGATTTTTCGCAAAGGACGGCTTTGTGTTCAATGCCGTTATCGCATATTAGAAAGGAGGACGAGCCATGACAGTTTGGGCAGATATGGCGGCGGAGATAGAAAAGATACTCGGTTCAGCAGGCTTTACAGCAATGAGCGAATACACTTCGGCGGACAGCCTTTTGCACAGGAGCGAGTTTATAGGCTTCTATGGGCTGAAAGGCTATGAGGTAGTGGACGAAGTCGTGGGGCAGGGCGGCAAAAAGCTCTATACGGAGCTTGTTTGTCACATAGGACTGCGGCTCATGGGCAAGGCAGGAAAGTATGACGATATGGAGGAGCTTCAGGAAAAGTGCGAGAGCGTAATGGCAGGGCTTGCAAAAAGCGAGGTGCTGAACGTTATAAGCGCAAAGCTCGGAAGCGCAGTTCAGACCTTGCCCCTGCACAGGCTTGAAAGGCAGACTGAGCTTAGCATAGGCATTTGTGGGGAGGAGGATATAAGTGAGTAACAAGGGCAGGATAAAGCTTGTGATAGGCACACATTCATTTTATATGGACGGCATGAAGCGCAGCGGCGGCTATGTTCAGGCGGAGACAAAGGCTGTGAATGGTATCCTGAGGACGATATCAGGCAAGGCGGCAGAGGTATTTGAGTTCAGCGGCAGGATAGCCCCTGCGGACAAGGCTTACGCTTGGTCGGCGCTTAGCGAAAACGGCGGTAAGGTGATAAACTTCACGGCAGACGGAGTTGCGTACAGCGGCTACATACTATCAGAACTTGAAATGGACTTTCAGCCTGACAGGTTTATCGGAAGTCTTACAATAAAGCTGAGAGGGGCAGAATAATGGCGGATATTTACATCAGATTTGAGACAATGGGCAGCGGCGATCTTGACTACAGAAACATTGTTTCCGCAAGGCTTGTGAAAGACCGTTATACGCCATACAGTGAACTTACGGCTTCTGTTGTTCTGAGCGGAAGCATAAATCTTGCAAATATCCGACGGATAGCTCTTTATATCGGAAGCAGACGTATGCACTATGGACCTGCGGATTATATCAGAACTAGGGTCAGGGGCGGAAAAACTGTGCTTGAACTTATAAGCCGTGGGATAACACTGATGTTGGGGCAGAACGAGCCTGAGCCGGGGGTGTGGTCTAAGGTGAGCTTGACGGATATAATGAAAAGCTACAGCCCTTCAAGCGAGATAACATACGAGAGCGGAACGAATACTGTGAACTATGTTAATATCAACGAGAAGTCTACGCTGTGGGAGGCTATCGGCGTGTATGCGGTAAAGGCTTACGGCAGGCGTGCATATATCAGAGGGGATAGACAGGTCAATGTGTCGCTGAGTATACTTTCGGTGAATATCGGACCTCAGCGTGTTATCGAGTACGGCAAACAGCTTGATACAAGATTGATGCTGTCGAAGATCTATATGAAAAATGTAGACGGGGAGTATGGGTATAGTTATTCAAGCGGAAAAACTGTTCCCCAAGGTATCACTAGGGTGAAGTATTATGGGCTGGATAAACAGTGGCTCAGCAATGTCAATGCAGGGCTTAAAGATAGGATCGACTTTGCGGAAAGGGAGTATCTCGTGGATCATATCACTTATGAGGGGTTTTGCGGCGAGGATATCACAGATAAGATCATATGTAGTGGATATGGGGTCAATGGTAAAAGAGTGAGCAGGATGGAAATAACAGTGAATAATTGGGGTATGCAAACAAAGTTGATATGTGAATAACAAAGTGAAGTAATAACCGAATAAAGCACAAAAAAAACAGCGTACAGATTTTTCTGTACGCTGTTTGAAGTTTCGTATTAACCCTTTACGCTTCCCAGTGCAACACCACGAATGATGAACTTTGAAAGACAAAGGTAAACAATTACTACAGGGAGGATAGCAAGTACGATGTACAAGCTGAACATTCCCACGTCCTTCTCCTGCGGTCCAGCGTAACGCATTGCGTTAAGTACCAGAGGGATCGTGTACTTTTCCTTTGTTGAAAGAATAAGTCTTGGCATGAAGTAGTTGTTCCAGTTTGTTACGAATGTAAAGATGATCTGAACTGCAAATGCAGGCTTGAGGATAGGAGTTACTATTCTGTTGAATGTTTTGAACTCTCCGCAGCCGTCGATACGAGCCGCTTCTACTATCTCAAGCGGAAGTGCAGACGCCATATACTGCTTCATGAAGTAGTATGTTGCTGGTGCTGCGATAGCAGGAACGATCAGCGGAATGTATGTATCTGTCCAGCCAAGTTTATTCATGAACTGGTAGAAACCGATAGCTGATGCCTGTGTTGGGACCATCATTACGATGAGAATGAACATATCTGCAAATTTTCTCAGCTTGAACTGGTAAACGTGTGTTGCGTATGCTGTCAGTGCTGAGAAGTATACGCTGAGCAGGGAAGCACATGCTGATATGAACAGCGAGTTAGCGAGTGAACGCCATACGCTTCCGTATGCTACGGCTGTTGAACCACTGAACAGGTTCTTGAAGTTTGTTGCGAGGAAGTGGTCAGGATACCACCTGATACCTGCCTGTGATCTGCCTCGTGTTGCGTTGATTATCAAAAGATAGAATGGGAAAAGTGAAATAATGACCAAAAGAACAAGGACAACGTAAGCTATTATCCTGTGTATGATAAGTCCAGTACTATTTGTCTTTTCACCAACTATTTCAGTACTTCTTGGCATTTCAGCTTACCCCCTTTTCTTCTTTTTCTTCTTTCCGTCGTGGTCAGCTGATGCAAACATAAGTGCAAGTCCGATAACAGCGGAAACGATAAAGATTATTACGCAGAGTGCAGACGCCTTACCGATGTCGCCCTGCTTATTTGCCTGAATGATCATTACAACGGTCTTAAGTTTTCCGTCCGGGTTACCCATATCCTTTGTGAGGAGGGCAGGTACGTCGTACATCTGAAGTCCACCGATGAGTGATGTTACAAGAACATATGACATGATAGGCTTGATGAGCGGAATTGTGATCTTCCAGAATGTCTGGCTGGAAGTTGCGCCGTCGATCTGTGCTGACTCATAAAGTGATGTATCTACACCCATGATAGCAGCCATAAGAAGAATTGTTGTATTACCATACCAAAGTATGAAGTTGATGAGTCCAACTACACCTCTTGATCCCCAAACGCTTTCGAGAAGCGGTATCTTGATAAGGTCATAGATAGCGCCGCCTCTGCTGAACAAGCTGTAGAACAGGAATGCAAAAGCAGATGCCATGATTACGTTTGGAAGATAGATAACAGCCTTGAAGAAGCCCTGAGCCTTGATCTTAAGACGAAGGTCAGTGAACCATACTGCAAGGATAAGAGAGATAACGATCTGTGGGATAAATCCTACGATCCACATGATGATCGTATTCCAGAATGACTGAAGCAGATCACTTCCTGATGTGAAGATAGTCTGATAGTTTTCAAAACCGCAGAATGTTGGCGTTACCTCGACAGCCTGTCTTGTCCAGCCACCGCCGATAGAACCCTGATCCTTAACATAGTCAGTAAAGCTGTAATAGAAAGTCTGGAACAGAGGATATAGTGAGAAGATGATGTAAACTACAAAGAACGGGATAAGGAAAATATATCCCCACTTGGCATAGCTTATGCTTTTTCTCTTCATATAAGTATACCTATTCCTTTCGTGAGATTAATAAATAATAGGGGGGGATAACCTCCACCCCCTATATTTAATTAGATACTGTTTTTTATACGATTAGAAATCGCAAGTAAGGTTACCATAGAGGTCTGTGATGTTCTTCTTGAAGTTCTCAAGAGCAGCCTCGTATGAATCAACGTTACCAAGGAAGTAGTCCTTCATAGCGCCCTGGAATTTCTCGTTGCAGCCCTGGTCATAAGCAGAAAGCTTGTTCTCGAGGGAGATCTTGTCAGCAGCTTCTGTAAGAAGTGCGAGGTGATCCTGACCGCCGAGGAATGCGTTTGTATAACCGCCGTCGATAAGCTCCTTGATAGCAGCCTTGTTGTTTGTGTAGTCCTGCTCGCCCTCAGTGATAGCCTTAGCTACGTCCTTGTTGCAAGTCATGACCTTCATGATATCAGCAACGATATCCTGGTTATCGGAGTCGATAGCGCCGCAGATCCATGTACCGCCCCAGTAGTAAGCCTGTGGACCTGAGCAAGCCTTCCAGAGACCATAACCGCCGTTGCCTTCCTTAGCGTTTGAACCGTCAGCCTTGATTTCCTCGTCAACTGTGTTTGGAAGAAGTGTGAAAGGAATGCCCCATGTTGAGAAGAAGTAACCAAATACTCCGCCGTCGATTTTCTGACCAGCTGCCCAAGCGTCGTCCCAAAGGGAAGTCTTGTTGTTGTAGCCCTTGTCTGTGTATTCCTTAGTCTGATCAACCCAAGCCTTGATCTGTGGGTCGATTGTGATCTTGTCATCTGTTACCCATGGGCTTGACATATTGTTTGAGAAGCATCTGTATGTATCATCGAAACCAGATACCATCTTGTAGCCCTTGTCAGCCATCTTCTGAGCTGTTGCTGTGAATGTATCCCAGTCCTTAACAGCTTCCTGAACCTGATCTGGATCGCTTGTGCCGAGAACGTCCTCAGCGATCTTTGTGTTGTAGAGGAACAGACCTGGAGTTGCCTGCCATGATACACCCTTCAGCTCGCCTGTAGCTGTATCTGTTGCAACGTCCTTTGTGTACTGATACATTTCTGACATATCGTCATCTGTGATGCCGAGATCCTGGATAGAAAGAGCAACGTCACCGTTAGCATACTTCAGAGCGTAGTCAGCTTCCATAAGGAACATATCTACCTTCTCTGTGCTGTCCTGCTGACCCTTAAGAGCCTCGTCGAGCTTTGTCTGGTAAGCGTTACCTTCGTTCTCTACCTGTACCCAGTTTATCTTTACGCCGTTGATTGTTGCAATTTCCTTAGAACCGTCATCAAGCTCGTTGTATGTAAGCTCGTTTGATGTGCCCTGTGGATAGTACTTATCAAGTCTTGACTTGAACTCTGTGTTCCAGCAGTAGATAGTAAGAGTCTTCTTTGACTCCTCAGATGAATCTACACCATGGAGCTTTGAAGTATCCTGTCTGTCTGCGTCCTTGTTGATACCTGTGCCGTCGCCAGCCTTTGATGTGCTGCCGCCCTTAGCATCAGATGTTGATGATGAATCTGAGCTGCCACAAGCTGTGAACATTGAAGCTGCCAGACAGAGGCTCAGTGAACCTGCAAGTACTTTCTTAAGATTTGCCATAATAATTTTCCTCCTTAAAATCGCATTAGTTTATTTGATTTGCTCCGCAGCATTTCTGCGGAAAATTAATGCCTTGAATTAGTTGATGTCGCTTACCGAGCCGCCTTCCAGCAGCTTTCCGTCGACTGTGATCACCTCTTTAAAGGTGGTTTGTGGATTTTCTATCAGTGATACCAGCTGTTTTGCGGCTGTCACACCGATAAGGTCTGTATCCTGAAGATAGGTCGTAAGCTTTGGAGAGAGAAGCTGTGAATAAGCTATTCCGTCGTAGCCCACTACCGAGATATCCTCCGGCACTGAAAGACCCATGTCTTTGACTGCATTGAAAGCTCCCATTGCTGAATAATCGTCGGGCATGAAAACGCAGGTCGGTCTGTTCTCTCTGCTAAGAAGCTCTTTTGTCAGCTTATAAGTGAGATCAGGGTTATGATAGTCGCCGTTAAGTATCCAATCGGGGTCAACTGAAATTCCTCTTGTCATGCAAGCTTTATAGAAACCTGCCAGACGTCTTTCGGCTACTGCCGATTTGTTGCCCTGAATAAAAGCGATCTTTCTGTGACCCATTTTCGTCACATAGTTGATAAGCTCTTCCATACCTTTTTCATTATTGGACATGATCGCTGTTCTGCAATCGAAAATATGGTCGATAGTAACGACTGGTATATCTCCGTTGATCACCTCGTACACGTCCTGCGACGTAAAATCCGTACAGGCAATGATAACGCCGTCAACATTGCGGTATTTGCAATGCTCGTATGTAGACATCTTTTGCTTGCCCACATCTCTATTTATAAAGGTGATATCATATCCTGCTGCTTCAGCCGTAGTCTTGAAGCTGTCCAGCACTTTAGCGAAAAACTCATGTGTAAGACCGCTTCCTGCTTCATCGAGATACATGACCCCGAGATTATAGGTCCTATTGGTCTTTAAAGCTCTTGCCTGAGAATTTGGAAAGTAACCCATTTCCTTGGCGGCTTTCATAAGCCTTTCTCTTGTAGTTATTAATCTTATTATAACACTATATAAGTCGATAGTCAACGATTTTATCGTATTTCTTCATCGTTTCACATATAAATAAATCAGGTAAAGGGGGCGTAAGATGCTTGTGTCCGTATTCCGCGTGTTAAGCGGGGTTTCTCTTTTCGTTTTCGGGCTTAATTTCATAAGCGAGAACGCCGCGAAAGCCGCTTCCGACGAAAAAGCGACCAAATTTCTCCGCTCGGCGGTAAAACGACCCATAGGCGGACTTTTTGCGGGAACGACATTGTCCGCCGTGCTGCAATCGGGCTCGGCGGCGAGTATGATAGCGGTATCGCTCGTCGGCGAAAAAACGATAAGTTTTTTTAACGCCGCTTGCGTAATCGCAGGGGCGAATATAGGCTCTA
>CALEJX010000351.1 GCA_937898375.1 uncultured Ruminococcus sp. | reverse complement strand
TCTAACAACTTTTCTTTATTCTATTATAATAGGTCTGTGCATGGGCAGCGGTTCACTTGTTTCCTATTGCTTTGGTGAGAGGAATGAACGCCGATTAAAAGGCTGTCTTAACATATCATTCCTGCTTATAGGCTCTGTTGCTTTGGTGACAGAGCTTATTACGCTGTTCTTTTCCAGTGGTATTTTGAAGCTTCTGCGCACGCCTGTGAAAATAATGACGCTGACATCTGATTATGTTAAAGTTATCCTGTCAGGTATCATATTTATATTTCTATATAATTTCTATTCTTTCATGCTGAGAGGGCTTGGCAATTCTCTGACCCCTTTGATTTTTCTTGGTAGCAGTTCTGTGCTGAACGTTGTTCTTGACATTACTTTTGTCGCTCGTTTGGATATGGGCGTAAAGGGTGCGGCATACGCCACTGTTATAGCGCAGGCTGTGTCTGACGTGGGTCTTTGCATTTACTCTCTTGTTAAAGAGCCGATATTGCGGCTATCTTTCAAGAAAAATTCATGGAAAGATAGCCGCTTCGGTGAAGTTGTGCGAATGTCGACCGCCGCTTCCGTTCAGCAATCCGTAATGAATTTCGGCATACTTATGATACAAGGTCTTGTAAACAGCTTTGGCACAACAGTAATGGCAGCCTTTACTGTAGCCGTGATGATTGACACTGTAGCCTATATGCCTGTGCAGGAGTTTGGCAACGCTTTTTCCTTGTTTATATCACAGAATTATGGTGCTAGAAAGTATGACAGGATAAAAAGCTGTGTGAAATATTCTTGCGGCATTTCAGCGGCTTTCTGCTTGGCGGTATCGGTTTTCGTTGCAGTTTTTTCAGAGAAGCTCATGGGGCTTTTTGTCAGCGCAGATAAAACGGATATTATTGCAGTAGGCTCCCGTTATTTAGTGACGGAGGGTTCTTTTTATGTTGGAATCGGCATCTTGTTCCTGCTTTATGGTTACTATCGTGGCATAAATCGCCCTGAAATGTCATTGGTGCTGACGGTGATATCTCTTGGAACGAGAGTTGCGCTGGCGTATTTTCTGTCAGGTTTTGAAGCTATAGGTGTGTTCGGTATATGGCTGTCCATACCCATAGGCTGGGTGCTTGCTGATGTTGTTGGAATAGTGTATATGAATAAAAGGGCTAAATTGCCCGCTGGAGGAAAGTAAAAATGAAAAACATGAAAGTAAGAGTGCCTATGTATTTCATAGGACTTTTCCTTATGACCATAGGCATTGCGCTGTCAGTCAAATCAAATATGGGCGTGTCCCCTGTAAGCTCGATACCATACACAATGACCTGTGTATGGGGCATTGAAATGGGCAAGGCGACTATAATTTTCCACTGCGTATTGGTGGCATCGCAGATAATTCTTTTGCGCAGTAAATTCAAGTACATAAATCTATTGCAGGTCATCGTTGGAATAATTTTCGGATATTTCACTACATTCTGCAACTATCTTGCTTCATTCCTGCCTGCAACTGATAATATACCTGTAAGGCTCATGATGATGCTTGCAAGCACAGTGTTCATTGCATTTGGTATATTTATGTATCTACCCGCAGACCTTATGCCACTTGCAGGCGAGGGAGCAATGCAGGCTGTTTCGCAGGTGAGCGGAGTCGAATTTTCTAAAGTAAAGATAGGCTTTGATTGCTCAATGGTCATAGTATCGGCTGTCACCTGTCTTATAGCGGTGCATGGTCTCGGCAGCGTCGGCGCAGGAACTGTTATAGCGGCAGTGCTTGTGGGTGCAGAGCTTGGCGTTATAAATAAAGCTTTTGGTGAACAGCGTGATAAGATACTTGGTAAGACCGCAGAATGTCCAGACTAAGCTGTCTGCTTATATAATTTTCCAACAAATACTTGAACGTTTTTGTCGTTTTTATTGTTAGTTGCAACAAAAATCCATTTATTTGTTTAAATACAAAAAAACGTATCGTTTTAAGTTGACTTTTTGAATAGAATATGATAAAATTGTTATTGTACGGTTTATTTTTTGAAAATCAACGAAAATATCAATAATAGGGTGAATTATTCAAATGAAAAAAAATTACACGATCAAGGATCTTCTGGTTCTTTTGTTGGGAAGAGTTTGGTTTATTGCCGCCGCTTCAATAGTGTGTGCTATCCTTGCTCTTTTCGTATCTAAGTTTGTTATGAGCGAGAAATATCAATCACATATTTCAATGTATGTAAAGAGTGCTGATAATCAATCTACAGGTCAGGATAAGACGAACGTTGACTTGCAGGATATCAATGCTTCAAAATCGCTCGTTCAGACCTACATCGTTATTCTTACAGACGACCCTGTAATGAACGAAGTAAGCGACAAGCTTCTTGAAATGTATACTCCTGAACAGCTCGCTCCTTACTTTACAGTAACAAGCGGAAGAGTTTCAAATGACGGTCTGAGAAACGCTTACAGCATGACCGCTGTAAATCAGACGGAGGTACTCCAGATAACAGCAACAACAACAAACGCACAGCTTTCTGCTGACCTTTGTAATATAATGGCTGACGTTGCACCAAGCTTCCTTATAAGAGTTATCGGAGCAGGCTCAGTTGAAAAGATAGGCGACGCTGAGGTCTATAACACCCCTGTTTCTCCTAATACAACAAAGAATGTTGCTCTAGGCTTTGTTGGCGGCTTTATGATAGCTGTTCTTGTGATACTCGTTATTGATTTCTTCGACAATACCGTAAAGAACTCTGATGAGCTGGGTGATTTCTTCCAGAAGCCTATCGTTGGAGAGATAATGAATATAGGCGGCAAAGTTTCCAAAAAGGACGAAGGCTCATCTGCAGAAAGAAAGAAACAGCTTCTCTTCAATAATAAGGACATACCTTTCAATATCGTTGAGAACTATAAAACTATGCGTACCAATCTTATGTTTACGCTTTCTACAACAAGAAATAAGATAGTGGTCGTTTCAAGCCCTAACCCAAGCGAGGGCAAATCTGTGACAGTTGCCAATCTTGCGGCTTCAATGGCTGAAACTGAAAATAAGGTGCTTCTTATTGACGCCGATATGAGAAAGCCTGTTCAGCACAGAAACTTCAAGCTGAAGAACAATGTTGGTCTTTCGACTATACTCAGTGGTGAAAGCACTTTTGATAAGTGTGTACACGAAGCTAAGAACGGCAATTTTGCAGTGCTTACATCAGGTGTACTGCCTCCTAACCCGTCAGAGCTTCTTGCTTCTGAGAAAATGCGTGAGCTTCTTGAACTTGTACAGCAGAAGTATGATTATGTTATTATCGACGGCACGCCGCTGCTTCCTGTAACTGACGTAATGAGCCTTGCTGATGAGGTCGCAGGTGTTCTTCTCATAGCAAGATATGGTAGAACTACATATCAGGAGATAGAGGAGTCTATAAAGAAGCTTGAGATAGGCGATTGCAATCTTCTTGGATTTGTTCTTAATGACATTTCTAAAAAAAATGGCTCACATTATGGATATAAGTACAGCTACAAGTATAAATATGATTATAGCTACAAATACGGCGGAAAGGACAGCAAGGACGCTTCTGCCGAAAGCTAAATGACATGGAGATAAAAGATTGACTACCGATTATCACAGCCACATACTGCCGAACATTGATGACGGCTCTGACAGCATCAAAACATCACTTAAAATGATAAAAGTGATGAAACAGCAGGGCATAGGCATAATTGTGGCAACACCGCACTTTTATCTGCACAGAGAAGCTTCCTTGGACAGTTATCTTTACAAGCGACAGAATGCTTATGAGAAGCTTATGGCGGCAGATCCGGCGGTCACTGATATACATATTGGCGCAGAAGTTGCCATAGAAAAGGGTATAAGCGGACTTGACGGGCTTGAAAAGCTGTGTATCAGCGGAACAAGGCTTATTCTTCTTGAGCCGCCGTTCACTCAGTATAACAGCTGGATCGTTGAGGAGATCGACGAGATAGCAAATTCACACAGGCTCACGCCGATAATTGCTCATGTACATAGATATATGGGATTTTACACAAAGGCAGAATTGAAAGACCTGATGTCTGTTGACGCAGTTTTTCAAATAAACGCTGAAGCTTTTGAGCATTTTGCCACAAGACGCTTTGCCAATAAGCTTATTTCAAGCGGCAGAGATTTCGTTTTTGGCAGCGACGCTCATAACCTCGATGATAGAAAACCAAATTTTGATCTGATAACCAAAAGATCAGGAAGTGAAAATATAAGGCGTTCTGATAAGATACTCGTTTCAGCAATGGCTGACGAGGAGAGAACGTTTGCTTTTTAAGTATAGGAAAAATATTGATGATATTATAAACCACTCAGTGCTATGACCATTAAGGGGTGGATATGGTGCTGTTTTTAAGGCGTTGCTTTTAGCGGGCGGAGGTATGTTTGATTTATGGAGAAAACAAATGAAAACACAGCTCAGGTGTGGAAAAACAAGAAGATAAAGCATTGGATGCTTATTGCTTTCTTTTTGTGTTTCTATGATATCATTGCTGTGAATTTGTCCTATATTTTTGGACTTTTCATCAGATTTGACCTGACTTTTTCTGTAATTCCACGGGAGTATATGCTTGCTTTTGTGAAGTTTGCTCCTATATACACAGCTTTCTGTGTTGTGGTATTTTTTGTATTCAAGCTTTACAATAGTTTGTGGAGATTTGCAAGTATCGGCGAGCTTTCTAGGATATTTCTCGCTTCTATTGTCACCACGATCTTTCAAGCCGTGGGCATAACAGTTTTGTTCAAGAGAATGCCTATAGCTTATTATATAGTCGGCGCAGGCACTCAGCTTGTGCTTATAACGGCTGTGCGTTTTGCATATAGATATGTCACTCTCCTGAGGGCAAAGCAGGCAACTAATCAATCGGCTGTGCATAACGCAATGGTCATAGGAGCAGGCGCTTCAGGTCAGATGATACTTAAAGAGCTTACTATGTCAGAGCGTACTAAGGCAAGACCGCTTTGTATTATCGATGACAACCCTAATAAGTGGGGCAGAAATATAGGCGGCGTTCCTATCGTTGGCGGACGTGATTGCATTATGGAAAGCGTCAAGAAGTATAATATCGATCAGATACTTTTCGCTATCCCAACAGCTGCACCTGAGGATAAAAGAGATATTCTTAATATTTGTAAGGAAACAGGCTGTGAGATGAAACAACTTCCGGGCGTTTATCAGATAACGAACGGCGAAGTGCTTCTCAGTAAAATGAGACCTGTTGCAGTTGAGGATCTTCTCGGCAGAGAGCCTATCAGGGTAAACATGGATGAGATCTTCCAGCACCTTAAAGGCAAGACCATATTGGTAACAGGCGGCGGTGGCTCTATCGGAAGCGAGCTTTGCAGACAGATAGCAGATCACGAGCCTAAACAGCTTATCATATTTGATATCTATGAAAATAATGCTTATGAAATAGAGCAGGAGCTTAAACGTAAATATGGCAGTAAGCTCAATCTTGTTACGCTTATCGGCTCTGTTCGTGACAGCAGACGTATCAATGATGTTTTTGAAAAATACAAGCCTGATATCGTGTATCACGCTGCGGCGCATAAGCACGTTCCGCTTATGGAAACAAGCCCTAACGAAGCTATCAAAAACAATGTTGTTGGTACATACAAGACAGCCTATGCCGCTTTGAAGCACGGCACAAAGAGATTTGTGCTTATAAGCACCGATAAGGCGGTAAATCCTACCAATATCATGGGCGCAAGTAAAAGACTTTGTGAAATGGTCATTCAGAGCATGGACGCTATCAGCAAGGCAGGCAGAACGGATCTTCTGCCAATGCTCCACGCACACGTTGATGAAATGACAGACGGTATGCTAGCTGACGATCCTATCGACGAGGTAGCTGTTGACAATATAAAGAGCGGTGAAGCGGTCAAGATCGAAAGCGTA
>CALEJX010000350.1 GCA_937898375.1 uncultured Ruminococcus sp. | reverse complement strand
TTTTGTTGGTATCTCTTAAAACAGAGAAACCAATAGGATCGGCTTTTTTGTTTTTAAGAGAGGTGGTGATCCTAATGTAGCAGAGGCTGTATTAACAGATGAGAAAATAAATTTGACAGGAGGAATGTGTAATGTATTACAATAAAGAAAACGTTGAAAGGTTGCGACAGAGATATCCGGAAGGAACTCGTATCTGCCTTGACCAAATGAACGATGACCCGTTCCCTGTTGAGTCCGGTACTCTTGGCAGGGTCGATCACGTTGATGACATCGGTACTTTGCATTGTATCTTTGACAACGGGAGAACGCTCGGAGTGATCCCGGGCGTGGACGATTTTCACGTTATCAGAGAAGAATCGGAACAAACCGAGAAAGAAGAAATGAATATGTCAATGTAACGGTCAAGTTAAGAAAGCTTGGCCGTTTTTTATTGCAGAAAGGAACGTGGTAAATGATAAAATATTTTGATATCTTCGCAGGTATCGGCGGATTTCGCTCAGGATTTGAAAAAGCAGGAGGTTTTGAGTGCGTCGGTTATTGTGAAATAGACAAATATGCAAAGAAAGCATACGAAACGTTGTATGATACGGAAAACGAGGTGTATTACGATGACGCAAGAAAAATTGACCCAAACGAACTGCCCGATCTCGACCTTATATGCGGAGGATTCCCTTGCCAAAGCTTTTCGATCGCTGGAAAACGAAAAGGATTCAGCGATACCCGAGGAACTCTCTTCTTTGAGATCGCCAGGATTGCCGCCATTAAAAAACCTAAATATCTGCTCCTTGAAAATGTTCCCGGACTGCTATCGCACGACCAAGGCAGGACGTTTGCGGCCATCCTCAGTACGTTGGATGAATTGGGGTACGATGTCGTATGGGAAGTGCTTAACAGCGCAGATTTCGGTGTACCCCAATCCAGAAAAAGAGTGTATATTATCGGATTTCATAGAGAAAAGTGTGCCGGAAAAGTATTGTCTTTCACAGATGCAAATCCAAAAACTCTTGTCAAAAGAATTTCAGGCAGAGAGGGCAACAGAGTATATTCAGCCGACGGACTGAGCATAACCCTTACAAGTCAAGCTGGCGGATTCGGCGGAAAAACAGGCCTTTATGAGATAATCGGCCTGCCGATAAAATCAAAAACTAAGTCAGGCTATCAGATAGCTCTGCCCGGTGACAGTATTGACCTTGCATACCCAAATATGAATTCAAGGCGTGGGAGAGTAGGAAAGGAGATAGCTCATACCCTTACAACAAGCTGTAATCAGGGATATTACGCATTGGGGATAGATATGAATTCTGAGCCGAAAGTCACAGAGCTTGCAAGATGTATAACCGCAAGGCAGGACAGCGGTATCGGTCATCACAAAGGCGAAAAATCCGGAGTTGTCCTCATAACAGACCCGATAGCCGTGCTTGATCCTGCAAAAGCAGAAACAAGACAGCAAGGCCGAAGATTTAAACTTCCAAACGAGCCTATGTTTACTTTGACCGTTACCGACAGACACGGGGTTGTGTACTGCGGGTATATCAGAAAGCTTATGCCTTTGGAGTGCTGGCGTTTGCAGGGCTTTACCGATGAGCAGTTCAACAAGGTCAAAGCCACAGGAATGTCCGATGCACAGCTGTACAAGCAGGCAGGAAATGCCGTGACTACAAATGTTATTGAGGCTCTGGCAAAGTATATTTTAGATATCGAAAAGGAGAATACAAATGGATAATATGGTGAAAACATTTGTGAATGAGGAGTTTGGCTCGGTGAGAACTATCGAGGAAAACGGGAAAATACTTTTCTGCGGCTCTGATGTTGCAAAGGCATTAGGGTACAGAAGGCCAAAAGATGCGATAAATGCTCATTGTAAGGGGGCTGTAAAACGCCGCCTCCTTACAAATGGCGGTGCACAGGAAATGAAAATGATATCCGAAGGTGATGTGTACCGCCTTATATCCCACTCCAGACTTCCCTCTGCTGAAAAATTTGAAAGTTGGATATTTGATGATGTCCTCCCAACTATCCGCAGAACAGGCGGTTATGTTACAAACGAAGAAATGTTTATTGAAAACTACCTGCCCTTCCTCGACGAACCGTACAAAAATCTTTTCCGTCTGCAAATGACGTTTATCAGCAAATTGAATGAACGTATCAGAAATGATAAGCCTCTCGTGGATTTCGCTCTGAACGTTGCCAACAGCGAGGATCTCATAGATATGAATGCTATGGCAAAGCTTGCGGCTGATAAAAATTTTAATATCGGCAGAACAAGACTGTTTCGCTGGCTGAAAGAAATGGGAGTGCTTATGTCAAACAATCTGCCGTATCAGAGATATATTGACCGCAGATATTTTGTTGTAAAAGAGTCGGTGTTCGAGGTTGAGGGTATGAAAAAGACTTATCGGCAGACGTTTGTGACGGGAAATGGTCAGCTTTTTATCATAGGTCTGCTGAAAAAATATTACGGGAAGGAGATGTCGTGATGTCAAAAAAGCCAAAATGTCCGCTGATAGGTCAGGACGGAAATATATTCAATCTTATAGGCATAGCCTCAAAAACGCTGAAAAGGAACGGAATGTATGATGAGGCAAAGGAAATGTGCAGCAGAATAACTTCTTCGGGCAGTTACTATGAGGCCTTGAATGTTATCGGCGAGTATATTGAGATCACTTCTATCGATGATGAACAGACAGAAGATGAGGATATGGAAATGGAGATGATGTAAATGACGTATTTGTTCATTGGAATGATGATAGGTGTTATCATCGGAACAACGATAGGTTCTCTTGCCGTTGCTTTTAAGTCTGCGGAAAAAGAGATCGCACGTCTTGATAAGGAGGTCAAAGATGCACACAAACAGAGTTAAAGCCAAAGTAGACTTCAAGTTCTGTATGGGTAATATCCCTGCAATGCTGAGAGCAACAAAGAATGTGCTTTCGGAAAAACAGTACAAAGAATTATGTACTGAGGTAAACAAAGCCGACGGTTACCTTGAACAGAAACGTATTATATTCAGCTATGTTGACCCGATTATTAAGGGCTGAGATACAACAAATGAAAATCAGCGGGCAGGCAGTATAGCTCATATTAAATTCGAGCGTGAAATGCACCGTCCGCGCTAGGACAGGTCGTTTTGCCAATGACAGAAAACTTCTGTTTTTAGCAAAGCGACTTTCTTTCTGTCATTGGTTCTAGCGGCAGAAAGGAATAAAATGAACAGTTTTATGTCTTGGGTAGGTGGAAAGAAAAATCTTCGTGACGAAGTGCTTGCAAGATTTCCGCCTTACTATGAAAGGTATATAGAGGTTTTCGGCGGTGCAGGCTGGGTGCTGTTTCACAAGCCGCCCGGTGCAGATTTTGAGGTGTACAATGACTTCAATTCAAACCTTACGAACCTGTACAGATGTGTCAGAGATAAGCCGAACAGACTCAAATACAAGCTGAGATATGTGCTTGATTCAAGAGAAGATTTTGAGTATTTAGCCCTACTTCACAAACGTGGTATTTTGCCAAGGCTTTATGATGTTGACCGAGCCGCAAAATTTTATCAGCTTATACGTTACAGCTATGCAAGCGGTCTTGACAGCTTTGGAAGTCAGCCGCATTCAATTTGGTCTGATTTTCCGATGATTGATCTTGCGGCTAGGCGTTTGCAGAAGGTCGTTATCGAAAACAAGGATTTTGAAAAGCTTATCAGGCAGTACGATAGACCCGTCAGCTTTTTCTACTGTGATCCGCCGTATTTTGCGACTGAAAATTACTACAAGGACGTAGGTTTTACTGCAAAAGATCATATCAGACTGCGTGACGCTCTGCTTGATATCAAAGGCAGATTTTTGGTTTCGTATAATGATTGTCATGAGATCCGTGAGATATGGCATAAACCAAACATTCACATTGAAGAGATAAGCAGGCTGAACAATTTGGCACAGCGGTATGACGGCGGCTGTCAGTATGCAGAGTTGCTCATATCAAATTATGACACAAGCGAACGTGCGAAAGCTATCAAACAGCTTTCGCTTTTTGATTAGGAGGTTTTTATGAAGAAGATAATATTGGCACAGGTTTTAACGGCAAAAGGCAAAACAGAATTTTCAGGGCTTTATGACAGGCACGGAAATGCTGTAACGGTTGAGGTCGAACGTGACAGCAACGGATTCTCACTTATCATGTGGCAGGATGAACAGAAAAAGCAGCATTTTGACTGTGGGATATCCGAAGAAGAGATACAGCGTACCTGTGCAATGTTTGATGACTGCGGCGATTGTCCGCTGAAAGAGTATTGTGAAAGTGAGGCAAAAGAATGAGGATACTTGTGTTTGAACCTCTGAAAGAACCGTATGTAAAGGATATTGAAGATGATATCCATGCCATGCAGGAAGTTGTGGGCGGCAGCATCGAGCCAATATATTTTGAACCAAAGCAGGATGCTATTTGCTGGTGCAATGATGAGTTTCTGCTGAACGGTTCAAAGCCTAACAGGATAGTTGGAAATACTCTTGTTCACGGCACTTTCTATATTTCGGGCAATTATCGTAACGAATACGGCGAATGGGATTCCTGTTCACTTACCGATGAACAGATAGATAAGTACAAGCAGCAGTTTGATCATATCATAGTTGATCTGCCCGGTATCGGGCTGGTTGCTGTGAGAGAAACGAAACCGGAAGTGATCCAACCGCTTGAAGAATTTGAAGAGTCACCAGAGATAAGTATGTAGTTTGCTAAAGCTTATGCTGTGCAAATTGTCACAAAGGTAGAACTTTTGCAAAAATGCTGGATTTATACAAAAAGGTGTGATATATTGCTTGACAAGGAGCGTGATGATATGAAAAGAGCGATATATATTTCAATACTTTGCACAGTAATGCTGACTGCCTGCGGGAATGTATCGGAGTCAACGAAAAGAACAGAAACCTCAGATGTGAGCCAAACTGCGGTCACGGTAACATCGGCAAAGGAAGAAAAGGATACAAGCGAAACCGCAACTACTACGAGAAAGAGTTCGCAGACGGTATCATCTTCCTCAAAGCCGACAGATACTGAAGTAACTGCGGTTAAGAAATCAAGCACTTCAAATACAGGCGGCAATTCAGTTCAGGAGCATAATACCGCTGTACAGGGTAATAACCAAGCTGTGCAGAATAATACTCCATCCAACAATTCTCAGGACAATAACTTAGCGGAGCAGAACGCTCAGCCGTCCAATGAGAAGCATCAGAATAACGAGCCGTCTGCCATCCAATCAACAACGGCAAAGCCGTCAGCATCGGCAGAGCCTGCGATAACAAATCCGCCTGTCACAACAACAAAGCCGCAGACTACAACAGTTCCGCAGACTCAACCACCCTTGCCGGTGCCTACTGAGGAAGAACGATATATGGATATCGGCAGAAGCTTATCTCATAACGGCTCTGATTACAGCAAGGCAGAGGCGGTATACAACTGGATGACTGAAAACGGTTCGGGCACTTGTGTGAATTATTCGTGGCAGACCTACTATTTGTGCAAAGGTACAGATCTGGAATGCTATCTTGCATGGACGCCGTCAAAACTGTATGGTCATGTAGCAAATGTTGTTAAGATAAACGGAACATGGTTTGTTATTGATACGCAGGGACAAGGATTTCTGCTGAATAACGATTGCGGATTCAGCGAAATAATAGATATTGATGAATCATATGTGTCAGGGGCGGATTTGATAAGCAGCCAAAGATATGATGAAATATATTAAGATGTGCAAACGAAAGAGTCGAAATCCGGCTCTTTTTCTTTGCAAAAATGAAAAGGAGAAATGCACTTTATGTTCAAAAAATCGAAAATATTAAAGAAGCTCGGTGCAGGGCTCATGGCAGGACTTTGCGCTTTTTCTATGCTCGGCTCATCTATGAGCGGAGTTAT
>CALEJX010000349.1 GCA_937898375.1 uncultured Ruminococcus sp. | reverse complement strand
GGCATGAGATATGGTTCACTCTTCGATGCTACTCAGACAATGGTATCTAAGATCGCTGATGACCTCTATGAGGTACAGGTAGTTTCTTGGTACGACAACGAGAACTCTTACACATCACAGATGGTAAGAACGATCAAGTACTTTGCTGAGCTTGCATAATCTGCACAGCCAAAACTAAATTGCTTACTAAAGACCGCTTCTTCGTGAGGCGGTCTTTTTTTGTATTCTAACACCGCAATGTTTGGGAAAACGGGCGAACACTGTTCGCCCCTGCGATTTATAATTACACAAATGTAGGGGCTGGCGTCCTCGACAGCCCACCAGCTCTGTACAGAAAAAGACAAAACTGGCGTTGAAACGTTTTTCGTAGGGGCTACCTTTGGTCGCCCGCTTGCCGATCGCAGCCTTATGGCAACGCAAAAAAAGGACGAACATCAAGTTCGTCCTTTTGCCATTCATATCAGAAACCACGTCCTCCGCCGGGTCCTCCGCCCTGACCTCCACCAAAGCTCATTCCCGTGGAATTAGAAGTCACAATGCCGTCAATAGTCACTGTTTCCGATTGCGAACCTGCCGTGATAGTGTAAGTCTCGCCGTCTTTCAGGTCTGCGCTTGTGAATACCACGCTCTGCCAAGTCTTTGTCGGCGTGAAGCTCAAAATTTCCTTGCCGTCGCTGTCAGTGATAGTCAGCTTCTCGTTAGCCGAAACTGTCGAGCCAAGATTGTACAGAACACTGTATTGTGTCGAGCCGTCATCAAAGCCCTCTTCCATTCCAACCGCACCGCAGGCAATAAGCGTTCCGCCTGTTACAGTTGCAGTGCCGTTGTAGTCAAGTGCGCCGTTGCCGCCGTTAGTCGGACCGCAAACGTAAACCACTCCGCCCGACATTGTGAAGTTGCTGTTTGAATCAAGCCCGTCGCCGTCAGCGTCAATTGTGATGTTGCCGCCGTTGATGTTAAGTTCAACGCCCTCCTGCGCCGAGAATTGGTCTGCACCCATTCTGTCCGTAGACCCTGTGTCGCTGCCGCCTGCGCAGTTTATTCCGTCATCACTCGATACCACCGAGATAGTTCCGCCGTCTATTGTAACGATAGACCCCTCGATACCCTCGTAGCTCTTCGTTATATCTACAGTGCCGTCGGATATGGTCAGATTTCCGTCAGCGTGCATTCCGTCATCACCCGATGCTGCAGAAATGTTTCCCCCTGTCACCACAATGTTTCCGTTGCTGTGTACAGAATCGTCCGCCGAGTCTATCTTGAACTCGCCGCCGCTTATGTTCACCTCACTGCCTGCCTTTAATGCCTTTGCAGATGTTGAAGTGCTGTCCGTTGTATCAGTGCTGTCACTGTCCGTAGCCGTGTTAGCCGTAGCTTCAATAGTCAGCCCCGTGTCATTAGCCGTCGGCTTAGCAGGCGGGTCTCCGCCCATGCCGTTTCCGTTATCGTCAGGTCTGCCCATTCCATTAGGACCACCGCCGCCGTTGCCCATGTTGTTCTGCCAATCGCCATTAGGCGTGCCGTCAGACTTCATTGAAGCGTTTGCGCTTCCGCCGCCTGCGGTGATGTCAAAGCTTCCGCCCTCGATAGAAAGCACGGTTTCAGCCTCAAAAGCGTCATTGTTTGCAACTACAGTGAAGCTTCCCCCTGTCACGCTTATAAATCCCTTGTCCGAAGTCTCTGTGTTGGTGGATTTTATTCCGTTCGTGCCTGCGGAAATGTTGAAAGTTCCCCCAGATATCTTCACGCTGTCCTTGCCCTCGATAGCCGTTGAAGCGGAGGTCACATTAATGTTGCCGTCAGTGATAACAAGATCGTCCTTTGAAACTATGCCGTGCTTGTAATTCGCATTAACAGTAAGCGTACCGCCGCCATTTATAGTCAGGTCAGCCTTGGAGAAAATAGCTCCGTCCGTGTTGCTGTCGTCCTCGCCCAAAGAGTAGCTTGCGCCGTCAGTCAAAACATTTTCTGTGCCGTCCTCTAGTACGATGTAGACCTTTTTAGCCTTGCTTACAAAAAGGGGAGCGTTGTCAGCACAAGTTATGTCAACTCCGTTGAAAATAAGCTTTATCTCAGCCGACTTGTCCGCCGCAACGATTATCCTGCCGTTGGTCGCCGTGCCTGATAAAATGTAAGTGCCAGCCTGCGATATGGTAACATTTTCCCCCTCAGCGGTTGCACCCTCGCCGTTTATGGTCGCATTGCCGTCAGCAAATGTTATCCCCACCGAGCTTTCCTCGTCATATCCAACGTCAATATCCTCCGCCGCAATGCTTGCGTCAATGTCAGACTTTGCCACCTGTGAAACACTGCTCGTAGCCTGCGAAGAACTTGCGCTCTCTGAACAGCCCGAAAAAGCCGTCACCGTGATAAAAAACGCCGCCGTTATAGCCGCAAGCTTCTTTGTGTCTGAAATTTTCATGAAAAATACCCCCTTGTATGATAAAAAAGGTTGAAAAAAACCGCACAAGACCGCTTTAGCCTTGTGCGGTTTTGCTTATAAATACTTGTGTTATTTTGTCAGAATGATTGCTCCTCAACGTCTGCCGCCATTGCACACATTATCTCAAGATTGCCGTTTCTGCATCTCAGCTCATCAATAAGCTTCTTTTCGTTAGCGTTATCTTTAAGCTCAATGCGATATCTCAGCTTGAAAAGACTTCCCATGTTGGTGGTCTTTACAGAAACAAGCTCACATTCTGAAAGATACTTTTCAAAAATATCGTCAAATACCTCCGTGTAATCAAGGCTCTCAGGGATAGTGATGCTCAGGTCTTTTTGACCCGACTTCTTCTTGCCAATAGGCAGAAGCGTGTAAACAATGTTCAGCAGGCTCACGCTCACGGCAAGCATAAGTGCAAGCGCCAAGTGGTTCGTACCCGTTGCAAGACCAACCGCCATTGAAAGGAATATAGCGCATATGTCCATTGCGCTTCCCGGTACTGAACGAAATCTTACCAAACTGAACGCACCCATGACTGCCACGCCCGTGCCGATGTTTCCGTTTACCAGCATTATCACTACCTGTACAATAACAGGCAGGAGCGCCAGCGTCATCATAAAGCTCTTTGTCTTTTTCTGCTTGAAGTTGAATGCAAATGCGATCACAAGACCCAGCAACAACGAAGCCGCAGTGCAGAAAATAAACTCGTTTGTAGTTATCGCCGCCACAGTTGTTTCCGTGGTGGTCACAGTAGTAGCCGCAAGAATAGTTGAATTAAGCACAGCTTATCACCTTACCTTTATGTATTTTTTCAGAAAGCTCGTTAAGATACGCAGTTCCGTATTTGGAGTAAGAAGCAGAGAATATCTTCAGCTCATCAAGTATAGCCGATAACCAAAGGGGCATTGCGTTGGGTATCTTTATCTCCATGACCCTCATGCCCACAGGCAGAAGCTCTTTTCCCCATACGCCCTTGTCAAGCTCCTTCTGCTCCTCACGATAAAGAATGTGCGTGTCAAATGTCAGCCTAAGCGACGGGTCTTCCGCACCGCAGTAAGCAAGCCTGTCATAGCTTAAATACATCGCAGGGGCAATGCCCTCATAGAATTTGAGAAAATATCTCAGCTCGTTCTCTATCTGCGGATTGCTGTGGGGTATCTCTCTGCCTGCAAAGAAATCACGAGTCTGCGCAAGGGTCATCTCGATACGCCTTTTGTAAACAACACCCTTGTATTTCTTTTTCAGCTCCACAAAAACCATGTCGTCCTCATCAGGTATGCCGTAGCTCCTCACTCTCAGCTTTTCCTTGTAAACAGGCTTCTCAATGGAGTTTCTCACAAGCTGATGACTTGGTGTGTCGTAATATATATTGCAAATAGTGCTTTTGTAATATCTGTCTCTGACAAAATGCCCCTCCAGCTTTTTCATAAGCTTCTCATATGTTGGCTCGTCAACGATATATTTTTTCTCTATTCGTCTGAACACTTCCTGATTGCCGTTCATATCCACGCCTCTTTTCGTAATTTTTTCGTATGTCTTGTGTAAACTTTCCTTTGATTAAAAGTATATATGAATAACTTTAAATATAGCTAAACCTTATATGTATTTTTCGTGAAAGTTTATGAATATCGCAGAATATTCTGTCTCCACATACAAAAAACGGGCGAACTTCTGTCCGCCCGTGGGGTTTATATAAGCCGATAGTAAGCGGGCGACCTCAGGTCGCCCCTACATATAAACAGCGTATTTACGCAAATCGTAGGGGCTGGCGTCCTCGACAGCCCAATTGCTCCTCGTACTTTTTTATCTTACAAATTATTCCGCAATAGCCTTGTGGAAAACCTTCTTGCCCTTTTTGATAACAACAGGCTCTGAAAGGTCAACAAGACCCTTAGGGTCAGTGAACTTCTCACCATTTACCGCAATGCCGTTCTGTGTAACAAGACGTCTAGCCTCACCATTTGAAGGGCAAAGTCCGCACTTAACAAGAAGCGTCAGAATACCTATCTTGCCGTCAGTAAGGTCAGCCGCCGCAATAGTCGTGCTAGGCATATCGTCACTGTTTCCGCCGCCTGCGAAAATAGCCTTTGCCGCAGCGTCAGCCTTGTCAGCCTCCTCTTTGCCGTGAACAAGCTTTGTCAGCTCGTAAGCCAACAGCTCCTTAGCCTTGTTGTATTCAGCGCCCTCCATGTGCTTCTCCATTTCCTCGATCTCCTCAATAGGAACAAATGTGAGCATCTTCAAGCACTTGATAACGTCAGCGTCACCAACGTTTCTCCAATACTGATAGAACTCATATGGAGAAGTCTTTTCTGGGTCGAGCCATACAGCGCCCTTTTCAGTCTTGCCCATTTTCTTGCCCTCAGAGTTGAGCAGGAGAGTGATAGTCATGGCGTAAGCGTCCTTGCCAAGCTTCTTTCTGATAAGCTCAGTACCGCCAAGCATATTAGCCCACTGGTCGTCGCCGCCGAACTGCATATTACAGCCGTAATCTTGGAAAAGTCTGTAGAAATCGTAAGACTGCATTATCATGTAGTTAAACTCAAGGAAAGTCAAGCCCCTCTCCATTCTCTGCTTGTAGCACTCGAATGTGAGCATCTTGTTTACAGAGAAGCAAGCACCAACGTCACGAAGTACATCAACATAATTAAGGTCGAGCAGCCAATCGCCATTGTTTACGATAATAGCCTTGTCATCAGAAAAATCAATGAAGTGTGACATCTGCTTTTTAAAACATTCAACATTGTGGTTGATAGTTTCTTTTGTCATCATTTTTCTCATATCAGTTTTGCCTGACGGGTCGCCTATCATAGCCGTACCGCCTCCAATAAGAACGATAGGCTTGTTGCCAGCCATTTGCAAACGCTTCATAAGACAAAGCGCCATAAAGTGACCAACGTGGAGAGAATCAGCAGTTGGGTCAAAACCAATGTAGAAAGTCGCCTTGCCGGCATTGATAAGCTCTTTTATCTCCTCCTCATCAGTGAGCTGAGCGAGAAGACCTCTCCTTTTCAGTTCTTCAAATACAGTCATTTTTATACCTCCAAAAAATTTGATGATAGGCGTACCTTTGCAGATAGCAATAAAAAATCCTCTGACAGAAAACCTGTCAGAGGACGAATTATCGTGGTACCACCTCAGTTTATCGGGAAACTCCCGACCTTATAGGCTCAGCAAAAAGCGAAGCCATAGCACTGTAACGTGTGCAAAACGTTCCGCCTTGTGCAAAAGCTTTCTCGGCGAACAGCTCAGGAATGTATTCACACTTTGTAGAAATGCTTTCTCGCACCGACCGAAAGCTCTCTGAAATTTCATAAAAGGCTACTTATTTCCGTCATAGCATTTAACCTATTGATATGACTATAGCATACTTTTGTAAGTTTGTCAAGCACTTTTTTATAAGTGAGGAGTGAGGAATTGTAGGTTTACAATAGATGTGTTACAAAACGTA
>CALEJX010000348.1 GCA_937898375.1 uncultured Ruminococcus sp. | reverse complement strand
TATGACCTGTCAAGTCCAGTTTATTGTACTCTATTTTATCTGAGCCTGCAAAGAACTCCTGATACTGGCGGCATTTTGAGATATCCATGATGTTTTGGAAGAACACTCTTGAAGCGCTTTCCAAGCCTTTTGGTGCATTCTCTGAAACACGGTCGAGTATCTCGTTCTCACGCATGCCCTGAAAGACGGGCAAGCCGTTTGCTATCTTATACTCAGCCACCTTAAAGCTTATCTGCATACGCTTATTGAAAAGTTCCTGAAGCTGGCTGTCTATATCGTTTATTTCATTTCTTAGTTCCTGAAGATCCATTTTTATGCTCCTTAACAAACAGAATGATACTATTCTACCATATTTTCCGCCTTTATTCAAGGGCTATTTTGTTAATTAAGGCTTTATCAAGCTGTGAAAATGGGATAACGGGCAGGGGGGTGGTATCGGTTTGGGTGAGTATTTTTTCAAGCCACACCATATGATAGCACCTGTTGAACTTAAAGGCGCATCTATGGAAAGTACCTATTATAGTATAGCCCATTTTTTCATGGAACTTCACGCTGTCAAAGGTGAGATACTCGTCCTCTTTTTCGGGATAGGCGACGCAGGCGTAGAGGTTTGTTATATGCTGTGCCGCAAGGAGTTTTTCAAGGGCGGCGTAAAGCTTTGCGCCTGTGCCTTTGCGGTGAAGCCCTTTCTTTACATAGACTGTGACTTCCACCGACCAATCGTAGGCGGCTCTGTCTTTGAACACGCCTGCATAGGCGTAGCCCACTATCTCGCCGTTTTCTACTGCCGCTATGTAGGGATAATTTGCGGATATGCGGCGGATACGGTCTGAAAACTCCTCCGCAGAGGGGACGTCATACTCGAATGTTATGGCGGTGTCCTCAACGTAGGGGCGGTATATTTCAAGCAGCTCGGGAGCGTCTTTTTCGGTAACTGTTCTTATTATCATGATGTTCTCCTTATATTACCATTAGTATTGTGCCTGCGGTGATAAGTGTTGCACCTATGGCTGATTTGGCGGTGAAGTCCTCGTGGAGGAATATCACGGCGAGGATAAGGGTGATGACAACGCTGAGCTTGTCTATGGGGGCGACTTTGGAAACGCTGCCCATTTGGATAGCCTTATAATAGCACAGCCATGATGCACCTGTTGCAAGTCCTGAAAGGATAAGGAACACCCAGCTTTTTCTGCCGATAGAGCCTATGCCGCTTTGGGCGTTGGTGATGAACACCATGAGCCATGCCATAGCAAGCACAACGCAGGTACGCAGTGCAGTGGCGAGATTTGAGTTTACTCCGTCAATGCCGACTTTTGCAAGGACAGAGGTAAGTGCTGCGAAAACAGCGGAGAGGATTGCAAACACGAACCACATATGACCACTTTCTTTCGTGAAAATTTGTTTGCTTAAGGCTTATTATAGCACTTTGTGGTACATTTTGCAATAGAATAAGCGGCAGGACGTGATATTTTACATCAGTCCTGCCGCTTATTATCAGTTATTTGCGGCAAATTCTTTTATTGTTCGTGCAAGGGCAGAAACTTGCTGAGGGGTGCTGAATGCAGAGGGTGAGAAACGCACTGTGCCTTGCTCTATTGTGCCGAGGGTGGTATGGGTGACGGCGGCGCACTGAAGTCCGCCACGGAGGGCAAAGCCTTTTTCGCTGAGATAGGAGGCGGTCTCAGCGGAGGGGATATCGCCTATATTGAATGAAAGTATGGGAACTTTCTTTTGGTCTGCTTCATAGAACTTTATTTTGTCTATTGCGGAAAGCTGTTCGCAGAGCTGTCGGCAGAGCTTTTCCTCGTGGGCTTTTATTACAGTGGGGGTCTTTTGGCGGACGAACTTTAGTCCCTCCCCAAGACCGATTATGCCCACTGTGTTTATGGTGCCGCTTTCAAGCTTTTCGGGAAGAAATGGGGTCTGTTCAAGCTGGGCGGAGGTCGCACCTGTGCCGCCCTCGATTATGGTAGACAGGGAAAATGCGCCGTCTGAGATGAGCAGACCTGTGCCTGTTGGTCCGTAGAGGGCTTTGTGTCCTGCGGTGCAGAGAAAATTGAAGCCGTCTGAGAGGGAAAGCTCCACAAGTCCGCAGGCTTGTGCGCCGTCGGCTATAAAGCATATGCCGTGGGCTTTGCAGAGGGCGGCTAGTTCACGGTAGGGCATGAGCCTGCCTGTGACGTTAGAAGCCACTGTACAGCAGATACACTTAGTTTCGGGGGTGATAAGGCGGCGGAAGTTTTCTACTGTTTCGCTGTCCGTTTCACCTGTTCGGGCGATAGAATATTTCACGCCCCTTGTTTTGGAGAGGGCATAGACGGGTCTTGCAACGGCGTTATGCTCGTGGTCTGAGATTATCATATGACCGCCGTACTGCATGATGCCTTTTATCGCCATGTTAAGGGCATGGGTGCAGTTGGCGGTAAAAGCCACGTTTTCGGTCTGTGCGCCGAACATTTCTGCCGCCTGCTGTCTGACGGCGAATATCTTTTCAGACACTTTCATGGAAAGCTTGTGTCCGCTTCTGCCGGGGTTTCCGCCATAGCGCTCCACTGCCTGAGTGACGGCTCGGGCTACGGCAGGGGGCTTGGGGTAGGTGGTGGCTGAGTTGTCAAAGTTTATTATGCTTCGGGTGTTTATTTTTCTCACCTCTTTTGCTCGAATATCACGTTTCTGAATGGTATGCGCTCTTTTTCAAGTATGGCTGTTATTTCGTCGGGCGGTGCAGTGACGGCTATAGAGTAGCCGCAGCCTGTGCCCAGATCTTTCGGGGTGCGCTGTATTTCGCAGTAGTATTTTAAACCGTTCAGCAAGTTTTTCGCTTTCATTGCATAGGTTATGGAAGTCATGGCTATAAGACTTTTTTTCATTTTTTTATTGCTCCTTTATGCTGTACTTGTCCGTATACGCTTTTACGAATACACTTCAGTATATGCCGTTCACTGTTTGAGGGTGAACGCTGAAAGTTTTGTGAAAGGTAGGTGAAATTTGATAAAAGTTAATAATCAGTTTAAAATTCGGGTGTACTATTTATAATATAAACAGAAAAGAGGTAACAGATATGAACGGATTTATGTATAAGGTAGCGAGATTTTTTCAGGGCAGATATGGCATAGACAAGCTTTTTTACGGCATTTGCGGTGTGGCTGTGGTGCTTAGTGCGGCAAATTTGTTTGTAAGGTCGCTTGCTTTACAGCTTTTGGTATACGCTGTGCTGGTGCTGGCGGTGGTAAGGGCAATGTCGAGAAACTGTCAGAAGCGATACAAGGAGAACATGAAGTTTGAGAGGGCTTTCGGCGGTATCGGTAGGAAATTTTCCCTTTGGAGGAGAAAGTTTGCTGACAGAAAGACCCATGTTTATATAAAGTGCGGTGTATGCAAAAAGACGCTGAGGCTTCCTAGGGTAAAGGGGGAGCATACTGTGAAATGCCCTAACTGTGCAAATAAATTCAAGGTTAAGATATGACCTGTTGCGGAAAAATTTGATTTGTGCTATACTATATAATATTGTATAGTGCAGTAAACGTGTGGTGAGTGGGACGTCGAGGACGCCGTCCCCTACAATTTATGTAAATACGCTGTTTATGTGTAGGGGCGAACAGCGTTCGCCCGTTGATTTGACGCTTTTGCTTCAGCTATAATAATGTAGTATTAAACTGTTGAAACAATGTCGAGGGAGCGGGCTGTCGAGGACGCCAGCCCCTACAAATGTATGTCAGCACAATTTTTACAAAAGAGGAGCGGCAGGAATGCAGAAGATAAATTATCAGAAAATGCTGGACGGAATTATAAAAAAGCACGAGGAAAAGGGCGAAGTGCCGACACTGCTTCTGCATAGCTGTTGTGCGCCGTGTTCGTCCTATGTGCTTGAATATCTGTCGCAGTATTTTAAGATAACTGTGTTTTACTACAATCCGAACATTTATCCCCGTGAGGAGTACGATAAGCGTGTGGCGGAGCTTCAAAGGCTCATAGCACAAATGCCTATGAAAAATCCTGTCACGTTCGTGGAGCGTGGCTATGATGAGCGTGAATTTTTTCAGGCGGTAAAGGGCTTTGAGGATATCCCCGAGGGTGGGGAGAGGTGTTTTCGCTGTTACAGGTTAAGACTTGAACGAACGGCTAAGCTTGCCAAGGAACTTGGTGCGGATTATTTTACCACAACGCTGTCTATCTCGCCATACAAAAATGCTCAGAAGCTCAACGAGATATCCAAGGAGCTAGGGGAGATATATGATGTAAAGGCGCTTCTTGCGGATTTCAAGAAGCGTGAGGGCTACAAGCGGTCTATTCAGCTTTCGGCGGAATATGGGCTTTACAGGCAGGATTACTGCGGCTGTATCTTCTCCAAAAGAGAGCGTGAAAGGCTGAATACGATTACAGAAAAATCTGAATAAATATAAAAATATTAACGTTATGTAGAATGCTTGTACATAATGCGGCAATGAAACTGGCTATATATAGCAAAAATAATGTGAAGATTTGTGGAAAATGGCTAAAGAAATGTGATTAATTTGTGAAAAACGTTAATTGAAATACTTGTAAATGTATGCTACAATGTAGGTAAGATGTATGTTGAGGAGATATCGCTCAATATGTATCTAAAAATTATTAACAAAAATGGAGGAAAAACAAATGAAAATCTCTAAGATTTTGGCTGGTATGTCAGCTATGGCTCTCGCAGCTTCAATGATGACTATCGGTGCTTCTGCAGCTATCACTAATGCAAACTTTAATGATGGCAATGACTACTGCTATGACGTTTTCGCAGCAGTTGGTGCTGACAAGGCAGCAACTATCACAAGCGTAAGAGCTAAGCTTTCATTCAAGAGCATTGATGCTCTTAATGCTAGCGGTGCAGGCGGTGGATTCATCACAAGCAGTGACGGAAACAACTGGAAGTCAACTGAGTTCGGTAACGATGGTGCTGAAAAGCCTATCACATTCGTAGTTGACGAGGCTTCTGCAACAGCTACAATGGAGAAGACTCTTACAGAAGCTGACAAGTTCATTGGTAAGGGTGATGACGCTTTGTCATATGCTCAGGTAGTTTTCCAGAGCTGGTGGGGCGATTTCGCAGTTGACAACGTAGCTTGCTACGATGCAGCGGGTGAACTCGTTTGCTCAGTAACAGGCGATGGCATCGACCTTTACAAGGCTCCTGAAAAGGGCGGAAACACAGTTGACCTTAGCGAATACAAGAAGCAGACAAACGTTACACTTAACGGTGAGGGCAAGTCTGTATCTGACAGCGGTAAGGTAAGAATCAACATCAAGCACCCATGGGTTGCTGACGCAACATTCAACCTCGTTGATGATTGGAGCGTATTTGCAGGCGCTGACGCTGTTGCTATCACAGTTGATATCTCAAACGTAACTGATGCTTTCACAGCTTATCCTTGCTTCTCAGCTGGTATAGAGGGTGGCATTGGTTATTGGGAGGCTTCCGATAACAACCCTGCTGTTACAGTAAACGCTGATGGTACATACACATTTATCGCTAAGTTCCCTTCAGCTCTTGAAATGGACGAAAAGAACATGTTCATCGATGTAAACACAGACCTCGCTGGCACAGACGGCGAAGATCCTGCTGTTAAGATGGCTGTTAAGAGCATTGTAGTTCTTAACAAGAGCGATGTTGAGCCAACATCTTCTGAGGAGTCAGCTGATTCTACAGAGTCAACAGATTCTAAGGATTCTAAGACAGATTCTGCTGAGTCTACAACAAACTCAACAAACTCTGCTGCTACATCTTCTAAGGCTGCTAACAACGCATCTAACACAAACCCAAGCACAGGCGCTGCTGCTCTTGCAGCTGTAGGCGTTGCACTTGCTGGTGCTGCTGTAGTTGCTACTAAGAAGAGAAAGTAATCTGTAATTCAGATAATTCTTACTTAGAATAATTAAAGAC
Organism: uncultured Ruminococcus sp.; assembly: GCA_937898375.1. GTDB lineage: Bacteria > Bacillota > Clostridia > Oscillospirales > Ruminococcaceae > Hominimerdicola. The sequence continues at coordinate 870 of CALEJX010000348.1, read as the reverse complement.
CTGTCTTTCGGGACGGGTCTTTTTTTGTTGCAATTTTATCAATAAGGTGGTATAATAGCTTTATAAACTGTGGAGGTGTTTTTATGCGTATAGTTTTTGATGATATGGAGGAGAGCCTCGCTCCCAATTTCAAGGGCGGCGAGAAGAGCTTTGCAAGCAGGGCGTTTTCTGACGGCAAGAATAAAATGATGAAAGGCAGGCTCGTGCCGGGGGCTTCTATTGGTCTGCACAGGCACGAGGGCAACTGCGAGATGATATATGTTCTTGAGGGCGGCGGCAAAATGCTTTATGACGGCGGCGAGGAAAGGCTGTCGGCAGGGGATTTTCATTACTGCCCTGAGGGTCACGAGCATAGCTTTATCAATGACGGCGATTGTGATCTTGTATTTATTGCAGTTGTGCCTGCTCAGTAGATTTTTGCAGCTTTGTGCCTGTGAAATAGTGGGTCAAAATTGCTTTGTAATCTGAGCCTTTTTCTGCCATGGCGTTTGCGCCGTATTGACTCATGCCTACGAGGTGTCCAAAGCCGTGAGAGGTAAAAGTGAACTTTGTGTTGGCAAAGGTGAACTCGAAACATGGTGAGGAGATATCGAGGATATCGCAGAACGTGTTTGGCTGGATTTCATAGCCGCAGACGGTCAGGCTTGTGACATAGCCTGTGCCGTCTGTTTTTGTTTCCAACCAGTTGTCGGCGGAGGTCAAAGGGGTGAAATTAATATGGGGGAAACGTTCGAGAAGCTTGTCTTGAAACTCCTCGGCGGTGAGAGTCTGTGTGCACTCTGCGGCGGCAAGGTCTTTGTCGGCGGAGCTGTCTACTGGTTGCAGGTAGGGGATATCCTCGCCCCATGCGGCTTTTGCGGATTGGGTATG
>CALEJX010000347.1 GCA_937898375.1 uncultured Ruminococcus sp. | reverse complement strand
CGTTGATTGCAACTACCTCGTAGCCCTCTGCGCCAAACATCTGTCTGAATGCAAGACGTCCAATACGTCCAAAACCATTAATTGCGACTTTAACTGCCATAATTAATTTACCTCCTAAAAATTTTTCTGTATTTATTATACTACATTTTTCTATACATTGCAAGTGTTTTTACAAAAAACTTAGAACTTTTTTTCTTGAAAACTCCCCTGCAAAGCCCTGCTTGCCTTAATTCGCCAAAGCTTTACTAAAATCTTTAAATTGTGATTAAATATTGCCGATTTTTATTGACTACCCCGACAGTTTAGGTTATAATATTTACATGAATTCTTTTTGAAAGGCAGGCGAACGCAGTGGATCTGACATCTTCTGTAAAAGAAATTTATGCTCGGTCGGACGAGAACATTATCCTCACTGACGCAGAGCTGAATGTCATATGGAAAAATCACGGTGGACTGCCTGACATTATAGACGTTTCGGCTTTATGTGACCACCCTGCTGACGTTTTTAGGCTGCCTATTGAAAAGACGGCTACCTTTGAATACAAGGGCAGGTTTGCGGACTCGGCTGCAATGCGCTTTGAGCCTTTGCGGAGCGGCGGCATGATAACGAACTATCTTATACACTACTACTCCTGCACGGACATTGAGCAGCTTTCGGACAAGTCGGGATATATACGTTTCAAGTCGAATTTTCTTGGGAATATCAGAATGGAGCTTTCCCAGATGATAGCAATGCTTGACAGCCAAAAAGATGTTTTTTCTTTAAAATCAGGCACAGAGTACGAGCAGTTCGACCATGAGGCAAGGCTTCGCATACTGAAAGCATTTTCTGCAACTGTGAACATGAACGAGCTTGCAAAATATTTCAGTGGGAATTTTACCACTGAGTATCAAAGCTTATCGGACATATGTGGTGAGGTCTGTGATGAAGAGGGCAATTTGCTGGAAGAGGACGGCTGTATTTTCAGGTACTCCATTGACCCGTGCATTTATTTTGAGACGAACAAAGGGCTTGCGAGGAACGTGCTTGCAAATCTGCTTGTGAACGCATATATGTATAATGACAAGCAGCAACGGCAGGTAGAGCTTGTTTTAAAGGCGGAGAGCGACAGGATAATACTGTCAGTGAGTGACAATGGCAATGGCATGACCGACGAGGTATGGCAGGCGGCTATCACACCATTTGGCACGTTCAAGCAATACAACGGCAGCGAGGCTTTGGGGCTTGCACTGGTGAAATGCTTCTGCGACCGATTTGGAGGCGAGCTGAGTTATCGCAGTGAGATAGGCAAAGGCACTTGTGTGACCATGAGTTTTCCATGTGACAGCCGTGGTTTGCCGAAAGAGTTCCATGTGAGCAGAATGCCGCCCATACCGAACCCATACGGCAGCACTTACTGCATAATGGCTAAGGGACTTGATCCGCTGAAATAGTTTTTTTGCAATATACAGAGCGAGTAAAAAAGCGGGCGAACGCTGTTCGCCCCTACAAATGAGATTGAAAAAGGCAGTGCCGATTTTCTCGGTACTGCCTTGATTTTTTATGGGGATTAGTCCTTGATGATAGACTTACCTGTCATTTCCTTTGGCTGCTCAAGACCCATAAGTTTGAGCATTGTTGGTGAAAGGTCAGCAAGTACGCCGCCCTCTCTGATAAGAACATTGCCTGCGCCTGCGATAATAAGAGGAACGAGGTTTGTTGTGTGGGCTGTGAATGGTGAGCCGTCCTCTTCCATCATCTTATCTGCATTGCCGTGGTCTGCAGTGATAAGTGCTACGCCGCCCTTTGCGAGAACTGCGTCAACTGTTTTGCCTACGCACTCGTCAACTGCTTCTACTGCTGCTACGGCTGCGTCGAACACGCCTGTGTGACCTACCATGTCGCAGTTTGCATAGTTGAGGATAATTGCGTCATACTTATCTGACTCTATTCTCTTAAGAACTTCATCGCAAACGAGGTATGCGCTCATTTCAGGCTGGAGGTCATAAGTTGCTACCTTTGGTGAATTGATGAGCGCTCTGTCCTCATTCTCGAAAGGTGCTTCTACGCCGCCGTTGAAGAAGAATGTAACGTGAGCATACTTCTCTGTTTCGGCAATTCTAAGCTGTGAAAGACCCTTCTTTGCGATATACTCGCCGAAAGTATTTTCAAGGCTTGTTGGCTTGAACGCAACGTCAACGTTTGGCATTGTTGCGTCATACTGTGTCATGCAGACATAGTAAAGCGGGAATCTGCCGTTTCTTCTCTCAAAGCCTGTGAAGTCATCATCAACGAGAGTTCTTGTGATCTCTCTTGCTCTGTCAGGACGGAAGTA
>CALEJX010000346.1 GCA_937898375.1 uncultured Ruminococcus sp. | reverse complement strand
TATCGTCTTTGTGGTGAGCCTGTCAAACTCGACCGAAACAGTGTCAGGGTTGACAGAAACAACAGTTACCTTGTCGGCAGAATGTGCTGACTTTACATCGATATCAAGGTCATAAGTGCCCTCTTTTGTTACATCGTCAAGATTAACAGTTGCCACAAGGTCTGCGGCGGTGTAGCTGCCTATCTCATAGTTCATGCCCTTTATCTCAACGTCTACAGAGATATCCTTGTAGTTGAGGGCAGAAAGTCCCTTTTCCTTAGCCTGCGTTCCGTCAAGTGAGAACACAACAGGGACGTTGGTTATAGTCTTGTTTATTGTAGGATACTGAGTGATAGAAAGAGCAAACCATATTATCACGGCAATGATTATGGAAAGTATCCTCAGACCGAAGTCTGCGCCGTGTCGGTTTTCTTTTTTAGCCTTTTTTACTTTTTCCATTTTGAAATCACCCTTCCTGCAAAAGAATTTTCTCTAATGGAATTAGCGTCCTTTTCAGGCAAAAGACGATTGTCCAGAAGTCTTTTCAGAGAGTCCTTTGAATATCCTCTGGTAAGCTCTCCGTTTTCGGCAACTGAGATGTTGCCTGTTTCCTCAGATACTACCACAACTATTGCGTCAGAGTTCTCGCTCATTCCGATAGCCGCACGGTGTCTTGAGCCGAGCTGTTTGTTTATAAGCTCGTCTTTCTGCGGTCTTGGGAGAAAACAGCCTGCCGCAAGTATTATTCCGTCTCTGATGATAACAGCGCCGTCATGCAGAGGAGTGTTCGGGAAGAATATGTTTCCGAATATCGCCGTTGATGGAACGCAGTTGAGTATCGTTCCTGTAGCTATCTGCTCGCCAAGCTTTGTCTTTCTCTCACAGATTATAAGCGCACCTGTTTTGGTAGAAGAAAGATTTGCGGCGGCGTCGCATATAGCGCCGATAGCCTTTTTCCAGTGTTCGGTGTTGTCGTCAGAGTCGCTGGAGCTAAAGAAGCTGAAGCCGCCAAGACTTGTTCTTCCCACCTTTTCAAGAACACGTCTAAGTTCAGGCTGGAACATTATAATAAGAGCAAGGAAACCCCACTGGAAGCAAGTCTTGAGCAGGAATCTAATAGTCTGCAAATTGAAGAACACCGCCAGCAGGTAACAGCCTATGAGTATAAGGATACCCTTTGTGAGCTGCTGCGCCCTTGTTTCACGAATAAGCTTTATGCCGTGGAATATCAGAAAGGAGAGGATAGCAATATCGACAATGTCATTAAGACCTATTGATGTAAAAACGCCCCAAACAGCGTTTATAACGTAAGCGATACCGTTAAGCATAGTTCACATCCTTTCGATAATTTCTGTAAATGTAATGAAAAAACAAAACGATCACAGCTAAATTTATATATATTAATAGTATATCATATTTTTTCACAAAGTACAAGGGCTGAACAAGATTTTTTTCAATAAAAAAGCGGACCATTTCGTCCGCTTTCATATCAGCTCTCTTTTGGCATATAAAATCTTCCTGAGAGCTTTTGTGTTTTCACTTCGTTTATAAATGCTTTTGGGTCAGTATCTTTTACGGCGTGTATCCCCTTTTTGGCTTGTGCCGCTGACACTACTGAGTAGACTATCTGTCTTTCGCAGTGCTCATAAGATCCCTCACCGTCAAGTATCGTCGCACCATGCTGACTTACAGCATATATAGCGTCTGCGATCTCTTTAGGCTTGTTGGTGACGATAAGTAGCGTGCTTTGCTGAAATTTTTTGTAGAGCATATGCAGAACAGTTGTTGAAGCGTACTGAAAGATGATAGAATAAAGCGCCTTGTCCCAGCCGAACATAAAGCCTGCAATGCACAGTATAACGGCATTGAAGCCTAGTATCACATTGAAGGTGTCCATATTGCTTTTCTCCGAAAGATAAATGGATATGAAGTCCGTTCCGCCTGATGTTGCGCCACGGTTAAGGCAAAGGCTTATGGCAACGCCGTTTATTATTCCGCCGAAAATGCTTATAAGAAGCACGTCCTCGGTGATGATGTGGTCGGGGATAAGGTCGGTGAAAAAGCTGTTGAGCAGTATCATCACGCAGGAAAAAGCCGTGAACTTCTTGCCGATAAATCTAAAACCGATATACACTGGTATAATATTCAAGGTGATGTTTATGATACTAAACGGCAGCATTATGCCTGCAAGCTGTTTCACCGCACGCTGTATGAGTATCGACATTCCTGTCATTCCGCCTGGGTAAAGACCGCCTGTGTTTACAAAGGTCTTTGTGTTGAGCGCCATAAGAAAGGCGGCGACGGTCACGGCGATAATGGTGAAAATGTCTTTTCTGATATCTTTTTTCATGGCTTTGCCACTCCTCTCGCAAGGTGGTTTATCGTTATTCGCCTTTAAGTTCTGCGAATTTTTTCTGCATAGTAGGGTTGTTTTTGGTAAGGCTCTTGATAGTTAGAGCGTCAGCCTTTTTGTTTGCAAGGCGCAGGTTGTTTTCTGATGAGATAAGATTTTCCTTTATTTTTGTGAGGTGTGCGATAGACTTGTCTATCTCTGTGATAGCTTCACCAAAACGTCTGCTTGCAAGTTCATAATTTCTAGCAAAGCCCTCTTTGAAAGTGTTGATGTTCTGCTCAAACATTGTTATGTCGATATTCTCGTTGCGCACCTTTTCAAGTTCTTCCTTGTAGGAAAGGGTATTCATGGCGGCGTTTCTCAGTATGGTGATTATTGGTATGAAGCACTGAGGGCGGACTACATACATCTTGTCATAAGCATATGAAACGTCAGTGATACCTGCGTTGTAAAGTTCGCTGTCGCTTTCTAGCAGTGAAACAAGCACGGCGTATTCGCAATTTTTCTGATGCCTGTCCTTGTCAAGCTCTTTAAAGAAATGCTCGTTCTTTTTCTTTGTGGCGGTGGTGTCCTGCTCGTTTTTCATTTCAAACATTATTGATATTATCTCCACGCCGTTTTCATCACATTCACGGTAGATAAAATCGCCCTTGCTTCCTGAGCTTGCGTCATTATCCTTGTCAAAATAAGCGTTTCTGAATGCAGTGGCTCTTATTTTGTTGAACTCGTTCATGCAGTGCTGTTCAAGGCTCTCGCCCACCATTTTTGTAGACAGACGGCTTTTAAGGTCTTTGTAGTATGCGATAGCTTCGTCTTTGCTTTTTATCTGTGCGTTAAGCTCTGCAATAGTGGAATTTTTCTCGCTTTCCACCTTTGAAAGTGCGGTTGTAAGTTCCAAAGCCTTTTCAGTATCCTTGTTTTTGATATCAGTTTCAAGACGTGTTATCTCTGCCTTGTATTCATTTTCTGACTTTTGCATTTGCAGGGTATGCTCAGAATTGAGCTGTTGTATCTGCATATCACGCTGAGATATCTCCTGCCTTAGTTTATCTTTTTCGCTGTTGAATTGCGACCTTGCTTTCTCAACAGCCATTGATATGGCAAGTTCTTTTTCTGTGGTCATGGATTTGGTCTGAGCGGTAAGCTGTGCGATAAGCTTTTCGTTCTGTGATATCTGCTCTTTAAGCTGTTCAAGCGTTTTTTCATACTCGGCTCTTGCAGTCTCCTGTGCCTTTGTGACAGCAAGCGTTTTTTCATTCTCGCCGTTTTCAGCCGCCGCCTTGAGCTTTTGTATCTC
>CALEJX010000345.1 GCA_937898375.1 uncultured Ruminococcus sp. | reverse complement strand
ACCGCACTGATACATCTTAAGCTCAGGACCTACTACTATAACTGAACGTCCTGAATAGTCAACACGCTTACCAAGAAGGTTCTGTCTGAAACGTCCCTGCTTACCTTTGAGCATATCTGAAAGTGACTTGTAAGCCCTGTTGTTAGGACCTGTAACAGGTCTGCCGTGTCTGCCGTTGTCGATAAGAGCGTCAACAGCTTCCTGAAGCATTCTCTTTTCGTTTCTTACAATAATGTCAGGTGCGTCAAGCTCCAGCATTTTCTTAAGACGGTTATTTCTGTTGATAACACGTCTGTAAAGGTCGTTAAGGTCGCTGGTAGCGTATCTGCCGCCGTCCAGCAGTACCATAGGTCTGATATCCGGCGGTATAACAGGTATAGCCTCCAGTATCATCCACTCAGGTCTGTTGCCTGATGTTCTGAAAGCTTCAACGATCTCCAGTCTTTTAAGAAGCTTTATACGCTTCTGACCAGCAGGGAGATCCTTAAGCTCATTTTTAAGCTCTTCTGAAAGCTTTTCAAGGTCGATCTCTTCAAGAAGTTCCTTGATAGCCTCAGCGCCCATGCCGGCTCTGAACTCGCCTTCGTCATACTTTTCGCACATTTCGCTATAATCCTTTTCAGTAAGGAGCTGACCCTTGATAAGCTCAGTGTTACCTGGATCTATAACGATGTATTTTGTGAAGTAAAGAACTTCCTCAAGTCTTTTCTGTGATATTTCAAGCATCTGTCCTATTCTTGACGGAGTTCCCTTGAAATACCAAATGTGAGAAACAGGTGCAGCAAGCTCGATGTGACCCATTCTCTCTCTACGAACCTTGGCTCTTGTTACCTCAACGCCGCAGCGCTCGCAGACTTTGCCTTTAAAGCGAATTTTCTTATATTTACCGCAGTGACACTCCCAATCCTTTGAAGGTCCGAATATCTTTTCGCAGAACAATCCGTCCTTTTCTGGCTTCTGAGTACGGTAGTTTATTGTTTCAGGTCTGGTAACAACGCCGTAAGACCACTCACGGATCTTCTGAGGCGAAGCAAGACCGATCTTGATTGATGCAAACTCATTGAATTCCAACAGCAGTACCCTCTTCCTGTTTAGTTTGGAGCACGGCGAAAGCCGTCTCTGTATGAAACGGTCGCATGGGCGGAGCTTTTCCGCCCTTTGACCTCAGCTTATTTAGTTACTGTGCAAAATTATTCACCGTCATTAAGGAACAGATCAGAATCATCGGAAGCTGCGCTGCCCTTCAATTCGGAAGTGCCGTTCTCGTCCTCAGCCATGAAGCCCTCGTCGAGATCGCCCTCGTCAACGCCGAAGTCGATATGCTCTTCGATAGCAGGCTGTGGAACAAGTTCCTCGTCCTCGTCGAAAGACTGCTTAAGATCTATTTCCTCGTTATTGATGTTGAGTACCTTGAGATCCAGACCAAGTGACTGAAGCTCCTTAACAAGTACCTTGAACGCCTCAGGAACACCAGGCTTAGGAACGTTCTGTCCCTTAACGATAGCCTCGTATGTCTTAACTCTTCCCACAGTATCGTCAGACTTAACTGTAAGGATCTCCTGAAGTGTATAAGCAGCACCATAAGCTTCAAGTGCCCAAACTTCCATTTCTCCGAATCTCTGACCGCCGAACTGAGCCTTACCGCCGAGTGGCTGCTGTGTTACCAGTGAGTAAGGACCAACTGAACGTGCGTGTATCTTATCATCTACAAGGTGGTGGAGTTTCAGATAGTACATATAACCAACTGTAACCCTGTTATCGAACTTTTCGCCTGTTCTTCCGTCATAAACAGTGAACTTGCCGTCCTCGCTCATGCTCAGAGCGTTAGGGTTGATGACCTCGTCCATTGTGTGAAGAGTGAACTCATCGTCCTTATGCTCAAGATAATTCTGCTGAGCCATTTTGAAGCATTCTCTGATGTCTGCCTCGTGAGCGCCGTCGAATACAGGAGTCATTATCTTCCAGCCAAGAGCCTTTGCAGCCATACCAAGATGAACTTCAAGCACCTGACCGATGTTCATACGAGAAGGTACGCCCAATGGGTTAAGACAGATATCAAGCGGAGTACCGTCCTCCAAGAATGGCATATCCTCCTGTGGGAGTATTCTTGAAACGACACCCTTGTTACCGTGACGACCCGCCATTTTATCGCCGACAGAGATCTTTCTCTTCTGTGCGATATAGCATCTGACGAGCATATTTACTCCAGGAGAAAGCTCGTCGCAGTTCTCTCTTGTGAATATCTTAACATCAATGATAGTACCGGCTTCGCCGTGAGGTACCTTAAGGGAATTATCTCTAACTTCTCTAGCCTTTTCGCCAAAGATAGCTCTAAGAAGTCTCTCCTCTGCTGTCAGCTCAGTTTCGCCCTTTGGTGTTACCTTACCAACAAGTATATCGCCCGAGCGTACCTCTGCGCCTATTCTGATGATACCGTTCTCGTCCAGATCCTTAAGAGCGTCCTCACCAACGTTAGGGATATCTCTTGTGATCTCCTCAGGTCCGAGCTTTGTATCTCTTGCTTCTGTCTCATACTCTTCAATATGGATAGAAGTATACTTATCCTGCTTTACAAGGTTCTCGTTCAGAAGAACGGCGTCCTCGTAGTTGTAACCTTCCCAAGTCATGAAGCCGATAAGAGCGTTCTTACCAAGTGAAAGCTCGCCGTTTGAAGTAGCAGGACCATCACCGATTATCTGATTAGCTTCAATTCTCTCGCCCTTGTTTACGATAGGTCTCTGGTTTGTGCAAGTACCTGCGTTTGAACGCTTGAACTTTGTAAGCTCATAAGTTCTGAGCATACCGCTGTCCTCACGGATAACTATCTTGTCAGCGTCAACGCTCTCAACAACACCTGCGTTCTTAGAAACAACAGCAACGCCTGAATCAAGACAAGCCTTGTATTCCATACCAGTACCAACGATAGGCGACTCAGTCTTAAGCAGCGGCACAGCCTGTCTCTGCATGTTTGAACCCATGAGCGCACGGTTAGCGTCATCATTCTCAAGGAACGGGATACAAGCAGTAGCAACAGAAACTACCATTTTGGGTGAAACGTCCATGAAGTCGATCTTTTCTCTCTCGATCTCGAGGATCTGATCTCTGTATCTGCCGTTTACCTTAGGTCTTGCAAACTTGTTGTCCTCAGTAAGAGGCTCGTTTGCCTGAGCTACCATGTAGTTATCTTCAACGTCAGCTGTCATATAAACAACTTCGTCAGTTACAACGCCTGTTTCCTTGTCAACACGTCTGTAAGGAGCTTCGATAAAGCCGTACTCGTTTATTCTTGCGAAAGAAGCAAGATAAGAGATAAGTCCGATGTTAGGACCTTCAGGCGTCTCGATAGGACACATTCTGCCGTAGTGAGTATAGTGAACGTCACGAACCTCAAATCCGGCACGCTCTCTTGAAAGA
>CALEJX010000344.1 GCA_937898375.1 uncultured Ruminococcus sp. | reverse complement strand
CAGTTGGTGTTATAAGCCTCAGTGACATATTCAAGCTCCTCACCATGCATTGTAGGTGACGCGAGCCATACTTTTTGTTCAAAGGGTTCCTGATCATCTTTGTTATTGTACATAAATCAAGCTCCTAGCTAATTAATCTCTTCCATACAGATCTCTAGTATAGACCTTGTCCTTAACATCATCAAGACAGCTGTCATATCTGTTAGCAACAATAGATTGGCTCATTGACTTGAACTTCTCCAAATCATTTACCACCTTGCTGCCAAAGAACGTATCTCCGTCCTCCAATGTTGGTTCATAAATAATAACAGTAGCGCCCTTTGCCTTGATACGCTTCATAACGCCCTGAATACTGCTCTGACGGAAATTATCTGAATTGGACTTCATTGTAAGTCTGTAAACACCTATAATAACGTCCTTTTCTCTATCCTTATCCCAATCACTACTTCCAGTATAATAACCTGCAAGTTCAAGCACCTTATCTGCAATAAAGTCTTTTCTAGTTCTATTGCTCTCAACAATAGCAGACATCATGTTCTGCGGCACATCTTCGTAGTTTGCAAGCAGCTGTTTTGTATCCTTTGGCAGACAATATCCACCATAACCAAAGCTTGGATTATTGTAATGATTGCCGATTCTAGGATCAAGACAAACACCATTTATAATATCCTGAGTGTTAAGTCCCTTGACCTCAGCATAAGTATCAAGTTCATTAAAATATGAAACTCTCAGTGCAAGATAAGTATTTGCAAACAGCTTAACAGCCTCAGCCTCCGTAAATCCCATAAAGAGTGTATCGATATCTTCCTTTATCGCACCCTCCTGCAAAAGCTTTGCAAAAAGCTCCGCCTTTTCTCTTGTATCATCATCGCAGCTTACGATAATTCTGCTTGGATACAGATTATCATACAGAGCCTTTGACTCACGGAGAAACTCAGGGCTGAAAATGATCTTGTTAGTATTATACTTTTCTCTTACAGACTTTGTGTAGCCAACAGGGATAGTGCTCTTTATGACCATGATAGCGTCAGGGTTAACTTTCATAACAAGCTCTATAACTGCTTCTACAGCCGAAGTATCAAAGAAATTCTTCTTGCTGTCATAGTTAGTCGGAGCCGCAATTATAACAAACTCAGCGTCCTTGTACGCAGCCTCACCGTCAAGTGTTGCTGTCAGATCAAGCTCTTTTTCAGCAAGATACTTTTCAATATACTCGTCCTGAATAGGCGACTTTTTATTATTGATAAGCTCAACCTTTTCAGGGATAATGTCAACAGCTGTTACATGATTGTGCTGTGCAAGCAACACTGCAAGCGACAATCCAACATAACCTGTTCCTGCTACTGCTATCTTTCTGTTCATATTCTTAGCCTTCCTTATACTTTATAAAACTCTTTATACCACTGAGCAAATTTTCTCAGACCTTCTCTGAGAGACGTGCTTGGTTTAAATCCATAATCTCTTTCCAATGGCTCTGTGTCTGCATAAGTAATAGGCACATCGCCCGGCTGCATCGGAACTAACTTTTTGTGACTTTCAAAATCATAATCGGCAGGAAGAACGCCCACATTTATAAGTTCCTGCTGTAAAACATCTACAAAATCAAGAAGATTTTCTGGATTTTGATTTCCTATATTATAAACAGCATAAGGTGGTAATGGCAAGCCGTCCTCACCATTTTTTCTTTCAGGAGCGCCTTGCATTACTCTCTTGACGCCCTCAACTATATCATCAACGTATGTAAAATCTCTTTTGCAGTTTCCGTAATTAAATATCTGAATCGTTTCACCCTTGAGAAGCTTGTTTGTAAATCCAAAATAAGCCATATCAGGTCTGCCAGCAGGACCATAAACTGTAAAGAAACGAAGTCCTGTCGCAGGGATATTATACAATTTGCAGTAGGCATGAGCCATAAGTTCGTTGCTCTTCTTAGTTGCAGCATATAAGCTCACAGGATTGTCTACCTTATCATCAGTGCTGTAAGGAACTTTCTTGTTTGTTCCATACACAGAAGAACTCGACGCATAAACAAGATGTTCAACACCTGTTTCTCCATTATCATAAGAATGACGGCAAGCTTCCAATATATTATAAAATCCGATCAAATTTGACTGAACATATGTGTCAGGATTAGTTATGCTGTAACGCACGCCTGCCTGAGCTGCAAGATTGACAACAACAGACGGCTTGTAATCACTGAAAATTTTATCTATTACATTCTTGTCGGAAATATCGCCCTTAATAAAAGTCCATTGACCTCCAAGCTTTTCTATTCCCTTTAATCTCCACTCTTTTATGGATACATCATAGTAATTGTTCATATTGTCAATACCAATGATCTTGATATCCTCAATGGTCTTAAAAAGCTCAATTACCAAATTAGAGCCTATAAAGCCTGCTGCTCCTGTTACAAGAATAGTTTTGCCTTTTAAATCAATTTTCTGCATATCTTTTACTCCAAACTTTATACAAGGTCACACAATATACAAAATATGTAAACGCAGTGATCACACTCACTCACGTTAATAATTTTATCACAAAATCTTAATCAAGTCAAGCACTTAGGCCTTTTTTATGTATATTTTTTCAAAAATCGTACATTTTCAGTGTAATATACAATGCTAACCAATTACAAAAAGCACAGTTTGTGCAACTTTATACTAAGCTGACAGCTTAATTTTTCCGCAACTTAAAATTGTTAAATCATGAAACGTTTTGGCAAATCATTGCAAACCGACAGTGCACTCCTGCTTCGACAAAAAAACAACTCAGGCTTGCTCGTTTTGGGATACGCACACCTGAATTTTATCAGCATTTTACACGGCTTTTATTGATTAAAGAGCAAAACCAGCATATAATCATAGTGGGAAATATAGTGAGTATGATAGGAGCGGTGTTTATGATAGTAAAAATTTTCTGTACGGTTTTGGTAGCCCTTGGCGTGAGCGTTGCACTTGTGTTAGGCGGTCTGATAGTGTTGGCTTCCTGCGTTGGCAGTTGGAGAAAGCCTGCTCGTGACAGTGCCGCCGATGATGATGACGCTTTTATGTACGCAAATTATATGCAGGGATTTTATCTGTAGCTTAGACTTCCCTGCAAAGCGGTTTATATAGTATAATAGAGTGGAGAGCGCTTTGCAAGTGAGCGTCCTCCACTTTTTGTGTACCATTTTCGTATCCTATCACTCGGTCAAAAAAGCACAATTTTGCATAAAAAGCTATTGACACAGCCCCAAACTTGTGCTATACTCTCAGCAAAATCAAATGAAACTACACACGGAAAGGACGTTTTATAATGACTGAGAAAGAAAAAATGCTTGCAGGCAAGATATATGACCCCTCTGACAAGGAGCTTGCAGAGCTAAGAACAAAGGCTCACAAGCTTTCACAGCAGTACAGCAGTTTGTATGAAGATGATGAGAGAAGAAATGCTATCCTTGACGAGCTTCTGCCAGATCGTGGCGAGGGGCTTTATTTTCAAGGCCCTGTTTATTTTGACTATGGCATTTTCACAAAGTTCGGCTCAGGCTGCTACGCAAACTTTAATCTGACAGTGCTTGACACCTGCCCTGTGACAATAGGCGACAACGTGTTTTTCGGTCCCAACTGCACCATAGCCACGCCTATGCATCCATTTAGGTGGCAGGAGCGTAACATGAAGAAAAAGGCTGACGGCACTGCTTATGACGATGAATACGGCAAACCTATCACAATACACTCCAACTGTTGGATAGCGAGCAATGTTGTCATCACTGGCGGCGTAACCATAGGCGAGGGCTGTGTTATCGGTGCAGGAAGCGTTGTCACCCGTGACATACCGCCAAATTCTCTTGCGGCAGGCAATCCGTGCAAAGTTATCCGTGAGATAACCGAGGTGGATTCTATCAAGTACAAAGCAGAGCTGTTTTGAGCATAAAAAACCGACCTCCCAATCGTTAGATTTTTGGTCTAACTTTGGGGGTCGGATCACTTTTAAAAATTTCTTGGGAATTTGCTTTTTTACATCTGTCGTTATACATTTTATCAAACTGTCACAAAGCTTATCAAAGTCGGTATTAAGCGATGACGAAAATAGCATTTTCTTTTCACTGCGATTTGTTATGATAAAAAAATATAAGTTGTTATCTCTAATT
>CALEJX010000343.1 GCA_937898375.1 uncultured Ruminococcus sp. | reverse complement strand
GTGGCGCAAAGACAGCCGCATTTGATATCAGTGCTGACTATGCCATAGTGGTTGACGTTTCCTTTGCAAAGACCCACTATGAGAGCGAGGAAGAATGCGGCATTATGGGCAAGGGTGCGATGATAGGCATAGCGCCGTCGCTTTCAAGAGAGATGTCAGAGGGCTTTATAAGACTAGCTGAAGAAAAGGGCATACCATATCAGCTTGAAGTCATGAGCGGAAAAACAGGCACAAATGCCGACACTATTGGAGTGAGTGGAAGCGGCACAAAAGCCGTTACCATATCCATTCCCGAAAAGCATATGCACACGCCTGTTGAGATAGTTGATATTAAGGATATTGATAATACGGCTCTGCTTATTGCAGAATATCTGAAAAGAGTGTAGATATTTATGTTGGATAAACTGAAAGACCTCTGCCTCCTTGACGGCATTTCAGGCGACGAGGGAGCGGTAAGAGAATATATAATAGAGAAAATTGGCAATAAGGCTGAAATAAAGGTTGATAACCTTGGCAACGTCATAGCTTTCTGTAAGGGAAAAAAGACACCTAAAAACAAGATAATGGTGTCTGCTCACATGGACGAGGTGGGCATGATAGTTACCTATGTGAACGCTGACGGCACGCTGAAAGTGTCCTCAGTTGGCGGCGTTGACCCGAGAGTAGTTTTCGGCAGACATGTGAGAATAGGAAAAAACAACGTCCTTGGCGTTGTGGGTGGAAAGGCTATCCATAACCTCACAGCCGATGAGAGAAAAAAGTCTGTGCCTTTTGATAAGCTCACAATAGATATTGGCGTTGACAGCCGTGAGGAGGCTTTGAAACTTGTGCGCCTTGGGGACAGTGTGAGATTTGTTTCCGACTTTGTGGAGTTCGGCGAGGACTTTGTTAAGTGTAAGGCCATAGATGACAGAGCAGGCTGTGCCATAATGCTTAGAATGATAGACGAGGGCATGGAGTATGACACATATTTCACTTTCGTGGTGCAGGAAGAGATAGGTCTGCGTGGCTCGACCTGTGCAGCGTTCACTGTTGCGCCTGATTATGCAGTGGTGCTTGAGTCCACAACTGCGGCGGATATCCCCTCAGCTTCAGACGAGAAGAGGGTCTGCGAGCTTGGAAAGGGTCCTGTTGTTTCTTATATGGACAGACACACAATGTATGACAGAGAGCTTTATGAGCTTGCATTTTCTGCGGCAGAGGAATGGTGGCAGGAGGAAATGACGCAGGCGCTATACACGTTTCCCGTGGGGGCGTAAAGACCGCCGCAGTGTCACTGCCTTGCAGATATCTTCATTCGCCTAGCTGCGTGATAAATAAGGCGGACTTTGAGAACGCTTATGTTCTTACAAAATTGATCTTGGATAGGACTTATAACAAATGATCTATGAAACCAAAGAGATAAGCTCAGAGCTTCTGAGCGGTCTCAAACCTAACAATTATACAAGGCGTATAAAGTCGCATTTTGCGGCATACGGCACGGGGTATGATTTTCTGCATTTCTATGCCGTTGAGGAAAACGGCGAAAAGCTCGGTATCATATCAGTATTCAACGCCTCTATGATGATATCGACTTTCAAGGATAAGAAATTCGACCATAAGATACTTGGGGAACTTGCAGGATTTATCCTTATGAACAAGCCTGCCGCAGTGGAGTTCGAGGCGGAGTATTCAGAGAAGCTTGCAGAGCTTACTAAGGCGGAGTATAAGGGCGATAAACGGACGGAGTTCAGCTTTGTTGCAAAAAATGATCTTCCGCCTCTTGAAGTGGACGAGCTTCCAAAGCTCGATGATGTTTTCAAGATACTTGCGACCTGTTTTCCTAATATCAAAAATTCCTATGAACTGTGGCTCACAGACACTTCCCACAGGGTAAGACGTGGACTGTCACAATCGTTCCTGCTTGGAAACTACACCACTGCCACTATACAGTATATAATAGACGGCGTGGCGCTTGTGGGACACGTTGGCACTATACCCGAGGAGCGTGGAAAGTTCCATGCAAGACAGCTTTTGTATTGGATAGGTGAAAAGCTCACGCAGGACGGTTTTCAAGTGAGATTATTTGCAAGACCCCACAGAGTGAGCTATTATGAGGAGATAGGTTTCAAAGCCTGCGGAATAGATCTTGTATTGGAGAGAATTGAAAATGAATGAATGTATATTTGATATAGACACAAAGCTCTTGGCTCTTGCCGCTCAGGCGGAGAGCGAGTGCAGGGAGATGTTTGAGAAAATAGACAGCAATGCCGAGTATAACGGTCAGAAAGTGCTGAAAGCTTTTATCGACAATCGTGTGAGCGAGGGCTGTCTTAAAGGCACAACAGGCTATGGCTATGGCGACATGGGCAGAGATACCATAGACAAGGTGTTTGCTCAGGCGTTTGGCGGTGAGGACGCTTTGGTAAGATACACTTTTGTCAACGGCACTCATGCACTGTCAACAGCACTTTTCGGCGTGCTTAGAAGCGGCGACACAATGCTTGCCTGCACAGGAAAGCCATATGATACTCTAGAGGAGATAATCGGTATCAGAGGCGAAAAGGGCAACGGTTCGCTTATCGATTTCGGTGTAAAGTATGAGCAGGTAGACTTGGTTGACGAGATGTATCCTGACTATGATGAGATAGCAAAGAAAGCTGTTGGCGCAAAGATAGCCTATATACAGCGTTCAAGAGGATATTCTCTCAGACCGTCACTGACAGTTGAGATCATCGGAAAGATAGCGGAAATTGCAAAAAAAGCAAACCCTGATATAATCGTCATGGTGGATAACTGCTACGGCGAGTTTGTTGAAAGAAAAGAACCCCTGAGCGTTGGCGCAGATATCATCATAGGTTCGCTTATCAAAAACCCTGGCGGCGGAATTGCTTCCACAGGCGGATATATCTGCGGCAGAGCAGACCTTGTGGAAAAGTGCGCCGACAGGCTCACCTGCGTTGGCATGGGCAAGGAAGTCGGCTGTTCGCTTAATCAAAACAGAGAAATGCTTTTAGGCTTTTTCATGGCACCGCAGGTGGTAGCTTCTGCTCTTAAAACATCAGTTTTTGCCTGTCGCTTCTTTGAAAAACTTGGCTATAAGACCCTTCCTGAGAGCGGCGAAACAAGAACGGATATAATCGCTTCTATCCTTCTTGAAAACG
Organism: uncultured Ruminococcus sp.; assembly: GCA_937898375.1. GTDB lineage: Bacteria > Bacillota > Clostridia > Oscillospirales > Ruminococcaceae > Hominimerdicola. The sequence continues at coordinate 148 of CALEJX010000343.1, read as the reverse complement.
AGGAAAACCTCGTGGCTTTCTGTCAGGGAATACAGAAAGGTTCGCCTGTTGACAGCTATGTTACACCAGAGGCATGGGATATGCCGGGTTATGACAGCAAAGTCATAATGGCAGCTGGAGCATTCACAATGGGCGCTTCTATCGAGCT
>CALEJX010000342.1 GCA_937898375.1 uncultured Ruminococcus sp. | reverse complement strand
TGATAAACTTCAGGACGGCGACACGCTTATTCTCGCAGGAAGTATACCCACTTCGCTGCCGTCAGATATCTATGAAAAGATACTCGAAAGGCTCGCTCACAAGAATATCAGAGCTGTAGTGGACGCTACAAAAGATCTGCTTCTCAACGTGCTAAAGTATAAACCTTTCCTTATCAAGCCTAACAACCATGAACTTGGTGAGATGTTCGGCGTGACGCTTACTACTGATGATGAGATAGAAAAATACGCACGCAAGCTCAAAGAAATGGGTGCTGTAAACGTGCTTATCTCAATGGCTGGTGACGGCGCAATGCTTATTGACGAAAACGGCGAAATGCACCGCTGTGGAGTATGCAAGGGCAAAGTGAAAAACTCCGTTGGCGCAGGGGATTCAATGGTGGCAGGCTTTACCGCAGGTATCGAGCAGGGGGATTACGAATACGCTTTGAAACTTGGTACAGCCGCAGGAGGAGCGACCGCTTTTTCTGACGGACTTGCACAGAAAGAAAAGATCGCAGAGCTTCTTGAAACGCTCTGAAAAAAATATAGTGACAGGGAGGTAATATTATGCGAATAGTTGACTTATTGAAAAAAGACAGCATACAGCTTAACGCCTCACCAAAATCAAAGAGCGAAGCTATTGATATGCTCATAGACTTGCAGGTAAAGGGCGGAAACATTGCTGACAGAGAAGAATACAAAAAGGGTATTCTTGCCCGTGAGGAAAAAGGCTCAACAGCTGTTGGCGAGGGCATCGCTATCCCTCACGCAAAGAGTGAAGCCGTGAAAGCTCCGTCGCTTGCGGCGATGACAGTTCCAGAGGGAGTTGACTATGAATCCCTTGACGACGAGCCGTCAAATCTGCTTTTTATGATAGCCGCACCAAATGACGGCGACGTTCATCTGGAAGTGCTTTCAAGGCTCATGACTATCCTTATGGACGAGGATTTCCGTGCAAAGCTTCTTAACGCCGGCGATAAGAACGAGTTTCTAAAAGTCATCGACGATATGGAGAACGAGAAATATCCTGACGAGCCAAGAGCAGAAGCTAAGCCCACAGAGGGCTATAAAGTTCTAGCAGTAACAGCCTGTCCGACAGGTATCGCACACACCTTATATGGCGGCGGAAGCTCTTGAAAAGGCAGGCAAGAAGCTTGGTATTACTATCAAAGTGGAAACCAACGGCTCAGGTGGAGCGAAAAATATTCTAACTGATGAAGAAATAGCAAACTGCGACGGAATCATCGTTGCGGCAGATAAGACAGTTGCAATGGCACGTTTTGACGGCAAGAAAGTTATTAGCACAAAGGTTTCCGACGGAATTAAAATACCAGAAGAGCTTATAAACCGCATTGAGGCAGGTGACGCACCTGTTTACCATCACGAGGGCGGCGCTGACAGCAGTGCTTCATCATCGAGCGGTGAGGAGAGCTTCGGCAGAAAGCTTTACAAGCACCTTATGAACGGCGTTTCAAATATGCTCCCGTTCACAGTTGCAGGCGGTATTTTTATCGCACTTGCATTCCTTATCGACTCTATCGGCGGCGCACCGCAGGACAGTGACTTCGGTACTCACCTTGCAGCGGCAGCATGGTTCAAGACTATCGGAAATTACGCTTTTCAGTTTATGATACCTATTCTTGCTGGCTATATCGGCAAGAGCATTGCCGACAGACCTGGTCTGCTTGTTGGTATGGCAGGCGGAGCAATGGCGGTTTCAGGTGCGACTTTTGCCGCACCTGGCGGAGATGTTCCGTCGGGCTTCCTTGGAGCATTGCTTGCAGGCTTCCTTGGCGGATTTATAATGCTTCTCATCGAAAAGTCTTGCGACAAGCTTCCAAAGGCTCTTAACGGCATTAAGCCTGTTCTTATCTATCCTCTTGGCGGTCTTGCAATAGTCGCTATCATGATGTGTGCTGTAAACCCTATCATGGGTATACTCAATGAAGCCCTCGCAAACTTCCTCACAAACATGGGCGGCACTAACAAGGTGCTTCTTGGCTGTATCCTCGGCGCAATGATGTCAATTGATATGGGCGGACCTTTCAACAAGGCTGCTTACGTTTTCGGCGTTGCGGCTATCTCATCGGGCAACTTCGATATCATGGCGGCAGTTATGATAGGCGGCATGGTACCACCTATAGCTATTGCTCTTGCAACAACATTCTTCAAAAACAAATTTACTGAGGACGAGCGCAAGAACGGTCCTGTAAACTACATCATGGGTCTTAGTTTCATCACAGAAGGCGCTATACCATACGCCGCCGCTGACCCAATGCGAGTTATCCCTGCTTTTATGATAGGCGCAGCTGCCGCAGGAGGACTTTCAATGGCATTCGGCTGTACGCTTCGTGCGCCGCACGGCGGAATCTTCGTTTTCCCTGTTGTGGGAAATCTTATCATGTATCTTGTGGCTTTGGCTGTCGGCTCAGTTATAGGAATGCTTCTTCTTGGACTTTTCAAAAAGAAAGTTACAAAATAGGCTTTACAAACAAGCGAGAATATAATATAATAATATTAACAATCATAAATATATTAAATTTTAGAAAAGGAGAGATCTATTATGGTATCAAAGGTCGTAAAGGTAGTAAATGCAGAGGGACTTCATATGCGTCCGGCAGGAATCGTTGCAAAAGCTGCTAAGGAGCACCACGAGTGCGAGATAATGATGAAAGCTAATGGTAAAGACATCAAGGCTAAGGCTGTTATGCAGATAATGGCGGCTGGTATCAAGAAAGATACTGACGTTGAGATAATCGTAACAGGCGAAAACGAGCAGGCTGTGCTTGACGAGTTCGTTAAAATGTTCGAGGACGGTTTCGGCGAATAATTACTAATACTCAAAAAAATTCAGACAAGGCCGCAGCGTAAACTGCGGTCTTTCTGAGTAATATGACATTATAAAAATAAAAGAGAGAAATACATATGGACAAAAAATATCTTTCACTACTTGCACAGAAATTTCCTACCATAGACAGTGCCGCCAGCGAGATTGTAAACCTGTCTGCCATACGCAGTATGCCAAAGGGTACGGAATATTTTTTCAGTGATATCCACGGGGAGTATGAATCTTTTCTGCATATGCTAAAAAGCGCTTCGGGTATGATAAAAAACAAGATAGACCTGACGTTAGGCAAAACAGTTTCCTCGTCGGAGCGTGAAGCCCTTGCCTATCTTATCTACTATCCAGACAAACAGTTAAAACGCTTGCAGGACAAAAAAGAGCTTTCTGACGAGTGGCGCAGGCTGACTATCTATCGGCTAATACTTGTCTGTGAAGCGGTGTCGGCT
>CALEJX010000341.1 GCA_937898375.1 uncultured Ruminococcus sp. | reverse complement strand
GAGCTTGACCTTGACGAGGTGATAAGGCAGTCGGTGAGAAGATATGCGGCGCAGTTTATACGCAAGCGGTTGGTGCTCAAATACGGCGGAACGGACGTAAAGGTGCTTTCGGACGAAAAGTGGCTGGCTTTTATCATAGAGCAGTTTCTTTCAAATGCGGTGAAGTATACGGAAAGGGGCTTTGTTGAAATATCGGTGGACGGCGAGGTGCTTGCGGTCAGGGACAGCGGTATCGGCATTGCAAAGGAGGATATCCCACGGATATTTGAAAAGGGCTTCACAGGCTATAACGGCAGAGAAAATTCAAAATCCACAGGGCTTGGGCTTTATCTTTGCAAAAAGACGGCGGATATGCTGGGGCATAGGATATGGGCAGAGTCGGATATCGGGCATGGAAGCACATTTTTTATCGACCTGCACAGGGATAAGCTTGAAGTGGAGTAGAAAAAATATAGTTTTTATATGGCTGAGCATATTATTTTGAAATGGTATGCTCGGCTTTATTTTTTGTCTTGAATGACATTTGTTAATTTGTTTAGTTTAAACGTTTAATATGAATGTAAAATGTAAACGTTTTTAACTATTGTTTTCTTTGACAATAACAGACAAAAACAATAGAAAATGATGATTACTTATAGTACAATGCACTAAGTTTGTGCGCCTTTGTTTGTCTAAAACATTGATTTTTAAAAATCTGCTTACTTAAACGTTTTATAAGATTGACATTAAATTAAGTTTGTGATAAAGTAAAACTGCAATAAATTTATAAGCTAAATTAAGCAGAAATTAGCTAACATGATGAAAAAGGAGTATGGTTATGACAGGAGTAATGAGAAGATTTTCTGCGGCTCTGGCGGCTGCGGCAATGGCTGTTAGCATTGTGCCTTTCGCAGATATCAGCGCATATGCGGAGTATGCGGCGGCACACCCGGAGGGTTTTGTTTATGCTGACGGCTCAAAGTTTATGTGCGACGGAAGCCCTTACTATTACGGCGGTACAAACTGCTATTATCTCACCTATAAGTCAAAGAGCGAGGTAAAGAACGTTTTCGATGACGCTTCAAAAATGGGGCTTAAGGTAATAAGAATTTGGGGAAATCTTGACGTTGGTAAGAAAACAGGCAAGGTCGACTCACAATCGGGTCACGAGGTCTTTGAGGGCAACAATGACGGCACAGGCGAAAAGGACGGCGTTTACTTCCAGTATTGGGACGATGAAGCAGGCAAGCCTGTTGTGAACGAGGGCGAGGACGGTCTGAGACGTCTTGACTATGTTATCAAGCAGGCTGAAGAACATAATATGAAGCTTGTTATCACTTTCACAAATTACTGGGAAGCATTCGGTGGAATGGGTCAGTATGTAAAGTGGTATCAGATGTCACAGGGTAAGAGCGTTGGCA
>CALEJX010000340.1 GCA_937898375.1 uncultured Ruminococcus sp. | reverse complement strand
TGCAGTATTGGGCGGATATTCAGAATATGAAGAACGTAGCCCAGATGATAAATCTTCTTGAAAGTTACAATATTCACAGTACATCGGAGTTGAAACCGACTGCGATGACTGTTATGGCACGGCGTGGAATGATTACGCAGAGCATCGAAAATCTGGATAAAAAGATAAACACTTTGTCAGAACAGATAGAACTTGTCCGACAATTTCAACGCAGTAAATCGTATCATGACAAGTACAAGTCCCTTTCAGCATGGAAACAAAAAGATTATGCAAAGAAAAACGCTCCTGTACTGGAGAAGTACAAGAGCGTTGGAAGTCAGCTAAAATTATTGTATCCGGACGGAATCTTTCCGTCAGAAACGATGCTTGACCGTCAAAGGCAGACGTTGTATGAGGAACGGGAAAAACTCTATGAAGAATACCGCTACCTCAAAAAAGAGTATGCTGATCTGGACAAGGCAAGTCAGACGATTGACGATTATCTTGAAAGTCTGCGTGATGAGCCTGAACGTAAAAGGAAAAAGGGCGAGTTAGAATAACTCTGCAAATTGAATTTCTGTCATCCATCTCGTTTCTTAACTTGCTTGACTATCTCAGCAAAATCAGCAAATGAATCACCTTTGCGATCTTCGCTTCCGTCAACTTTATCAAAAAAGCAGTTTGGCAATTCTTTCAGTTTCAGATTTTTAGCAATGCAGGGAGTACACCCCTTATCATGCTTTGTCGGGTGAAGTGGACAAGATAAGTTTTTACAAGTGCAAAACGGACTTGAACTCACTTGGTCAGCTCCTCAAATACGGAAACAACATATTCTGCGATCGTGCAGTCCTGTTCTTCTGTACCGCCGCCAACGCCGATACCGCCTGCGATCTTTCCGTTTACAAACAGCGGATAGCCGCCCGCTACCAGCGTGATGCGTGGATCGTTAGTCTGTATTGCCATTAAAGCCTGACCCTCTGCGGAAGCCGCAGCTACGTCCTTTGTCTTGCACTGTGTCACCGCAGCCGTGTATGCCTTGCCCGGAACTAACGTAATGCTGAGCACTAAGGCTTCTCCGTAACGGCGATACACACGGGGCAGACCATTTTCATCGTATACGGCAAAACTAATATCTATGCCGACTTCCTTGCTCTTTTCCAATGCAGCCGCACAAAGCTTATCGCACAATTCATTTGTAAGTACCATTTCAAATTCCTCCTGATAATAATTTTATTGGTTTTATTATATCACGAAATTTGAAAATTCGCTTGCTCATTTCTATCAGATATTTGCCTATTTCTTTTGTGCCTTTTGCAGAAACTGAATATCCTCTGTTGGGCTGCTTCCAAACATTTTCCGATACTCTCTTGTAAATTGAGAAAGACTTTCATAGCCAACATCTAAGGCGGCTTCCGTGGCATTTCTTCCTTCATCGAGCATTAAACGCCTTGCTTCCGTCAGCCGAAGTCTTTTCTGACATTGCAGAGGACCCATTCCGACAGCTTTTTTGAATTTCTGATGAAATTGAGATACGCTCATATTCCATTGTTCCGCAAGTTCTTCAATTTTAAACGGCTGACGATAATTTTGCTTTATCCAACTGTTTGCTTCGTAGATCTCGCCGACTGATTTCATATTTGCAATGCTCTGAATAAACGCCTTGCCGCAAGAACCGCAAAGGATATGAAATATCATTTCAGTTCGTATCTGTTCACACAAAAATTCCATTGAAAGCGGTTCATCAAGTGCATCGATCATTCTTTCCAGACAAGCAAGCACGGCATGATCTTCTTTGATCTTGAAAA
>CALEJX010000339.1 GCA_937898375.1 uncultured Ruminococcus sp. | reverse complement strand
GTTCCGATACAAAAGTCCATTAAGTTTTTCATTATGATGTTACCTGCGTTTTTCGCACGGGTAAAGCCTGTTTCAACCATTGCGAAGCCTGCCTGCATGAAGAATACAAGCGCAGCTCCCAACAGCACCCATATAGTATTGACGGCACTGAAGCCTGTGCTTTCAGCCAATACAGTTACCGTATTTGTCATATCTTTTTCCTCCTAAAATACAAAAAAGTGTATGACGACCAGAGCCATTCAGCTCGGTCTGTCATACACTTCATTGTGCATTCTGTATATTATTGTAATAGTGGGGGAACTAAGTAGTGTATTTGTTGTTAGTCTGTTAGAAAGTCGATGTTATATTGAAAATTTGAATTGTCCCTTACTTAACGTAGAACAGCAGATCGCTGTATGTTGGATAAGGCCAGTACTCCTTGCCTACCAGTGTTTCGATCTTATCAGCTGGAACTCTGAGAGCGCCCATATCTGCAAAGATAGTGTCGTGGAAGAAGTTTGCGATCTCCTGTGTATCCTCGATAGTGTGTACTTTCTGTACATCAGCTTCAAGTGTGCCAAGAGCCTTGTACATCTCAGTTACAAGACTTGAAACTTCCTTAACTGTCTCGTCCTCGAATACAGTTTCAGCACCGCAGCTCTTTGCAAGCTCAGCTGTCTTAGCAAGATCCTTGATATACTTAGCGGCAGCAGGAAGAATTTCCTTCTTAGCCATATCGATCATTGTAAGAGCCTCGATATTGATAGTCTTGCTGTACTCGTCGAGAAGTATCTCAACTCTTGACTGAAGCTCTGCTTCTGTATAAACGCCGTACTTAGAGAATACGTCAACATTCTTCTGTGCAAGGAATGTAGGAACAGCTTCTGGAGTTGACTTAAGGTTAAGAAGTCCTCTCTTTTCAGCTTCAACAGGCCACTCGTCTGAATAACCATTGCCGTTGAAGATGATGTTCTGATTTTCCTTGATAGTTCTCTTGATAAGATCGTCAAGAGCGTCCTGGAAGTTGTCAGCCTTTTCAAGCTCGTCAGCGAACTGGTCAAGAACGTCAGCAACGATAGTGTTAAGAACTGTGTTAGGACCTGCTACTGAAAGCTTTGAACCAGGCATTCTGAACTCGAACTTGTTGCCTGTGAATGCGAATGGTGAAGTTCTGTTACGATCTGTTGTATCCTTAGGGAAGTGTGGCAAAACGTCAACGCCGATCTCCATTTCAACTCTCTTGTCCTCATACTTAACGCCGTTTACGATAGAATCGAGAACGCCTGTAAGCTCGTCGCCAAGGAAGATAGAAATGATAGCCGGAGGAGCTTCGTTAGCGCCAAGTCTGTGGTCGTTGCCTGCAGAAGCAACTGAAGCTCTCAGGATATCCTGATAATCATTTACAGCCTTGATAACTGCTGTAAGGAACAGGAGGAACTGAGCGTTCTCAGCAGGTGTCTTACCAGGATCAAGGAGGTTTACGCCTGTGTTTGTTGAGATTGACCAGTTGTTGTGCTTACCAGAACCGTTGATGCCTGCGAATGGCTTCTCATGAAGCAGGCACTTGAAGCCGTGCTTTCTGC
>CALEJX010000338.1 GCA_937898375.1 uncultured Ruminococcus sp. | reverse complement strand
ATGGCATTTGTAATGGTAAAGGTAACGAACTATCTTGCTTCAAAGTCAGGAGCGCACTTTGCGGCTCAGCAGCGTGACCTTGGCGCAGTTGACGGCTTTATCGAAGAAATGCTTGACGGACAGAAAGTAGTAAAGGTATTCTGCCACGAGGATAAGGCAATAGAAGACTTTGTAAAGATAAATGACAAGCTCAGAGTAAGTGCCAACGAGGCTAACAAATATGCAAACATCATGATGCCGATAAACGCAAATATAGGAAACCTCAGCTATGTGCTCTGTGCGATAGTTGGCGCTATCCTTGCAATAAACGGCTATGTAGGTCTTACCCTCGGCACTATCGTAACTTTTGTATCACTTAACAAGAATTTCACACAGCCTATCACACAGATAAGCCAGCAAATGGCATTCGTTGTTCAGGCTACCGCAGGCGCAGGCAGAGTGTTTGACCTTCTTGACCAGAAGCCTGAAACAGACGAGGGCTATGTTGAGTTCGTGAACGCAAAATATAACCTGAACGGCGAGCTTGAAGAATGTAAAGAGCGCACAGGCATATGGGCTTGGAAGCATCGTCATCAGGCTGACGGCACTGTAGACTACAAGAAAATGGAGGGCGAGGTCGTATTTGACGGCGTTGACTTCGGATATGATGACAGCAAGATAGTTCTTCATGACATCAATCTTTTCGCAAAGCCGGGTCAGAAGATAGCTTTCGTTGGCTCAACAGGTGCAGGAAAGACCACTATCACAAACCTTATCAACCGTTTCTATGACATTCAGGACGGCAAGATACGCTATGACGGAATAAACATTACAAAGATAAAGAAGCCTGCTCTGAGAAAAACTCTCGGCATAGTTTTGCAGGACACACACCTTTTCACAGGCACAGTAATGGAAAATATCCGCTACGGCAACCTTGACGCCACAGACGAGGAATGTATTGCAGCCGCAAAGCTTGCAAATGCAAACGGCTTTATAGAAAGACTCCCTGACGGCTACAACACTGTTCTCACAGGCGACGGCTCAAACCTTTCACAGGGTCAGCGTCAGCTTATAGCCATTGCGAGGGCGGCAGTAGGCGATCCTCCAGTTCTTATCCTTGACGAGGCTACTTCCTCTATCGATACAAGAACAGAGAGCCTTGTACAGGCTGGTATGGACGCTCTCATGCAGGGCAGAACAACATTCGTTATCGCCCACAGGCTTTCAACTGTCAGAAACTCAGACTGCATAATGGTACTTGAGCAAGGCAGGATAATCGAGCGTGGCACACACGACGAACTTATTGCCAAAAAGGGCAAGTATTATCAGCTCTACACAGGAAACTTTGCAGAAGAAACAGCATAAAAAAGGGCAGCGCTGCCCAAGAGAAACGCCACGGAGTTCAAGATCTCCGTGGCGTTTTTGTGCAATAAAAATGCGGCTGACAAAAGCCAACCGCAATAAATTTTATTCTTCTTCCTCTTCTTCGTCCTCATCGTAGTCGTCATCGACACCCATTGGACGAGGCATATCGTCTGTCATAGGCTCGTCTGCTCTTCTGAAATATGAGTCGAAATCAAAACGTCCCATGCAGATACGCTCCCAGTATGGCTTACCCGGCTCAAGCACCATAACATTATGCTCATGAACTTCGATAACGTCATAGATCTTGCCGTATGAATCCTTTACCTGATCGCCCTTTACAACATTGGTCATTACATTCACCTTCCTTGTCATATCTTGAATTATACCACATTATAAGAGCCTTGTCAATCGGCTTGAAAAATTTTTTGACCTAAATACTTACCTTTTTCACAGCCGACCATTTGCCATACACTTTGGTCTTGCCAATGGTTTTATAATCTCTCGCCTTGACGTAATATGTCTTTTTGCTTTTAAGATCTTTCACAGTGCCTTTGTTCTTTGTGTTTTTCTCAAGCCACAAAGACTTGCTGTTTTTAAAGCCGCTGTTGTCGGCATATGACACCTGATAGCCTGAGTTTGAGCTGTGCTTTGCAAGAGTGACCGCTATCTTCTTTGCGCTCTTGTCGCCCTTGACAGAAATGCTCTGTCCCTGCGGGTTTATCTTAAAAGTTTTTGTTATCTTTCCTGTGTAGCTCCCCTTTCCTGTGACAGTCACCTTTGCAGTGCCTATGTCCTTATTTGCAGAGTAGCTTACAGTGTAATCTTTATCCTTTTTGAGCGTAACAGTGCCGTCCTTTACAGTGACAGCAGGCTTCAGCGCCTTGCCCGTCCACACCTGATCTGACACGCTTACAGTGAGATATTCAGCCGACCTTTTCGCCGTTCTTACCTTTATTTCAGCGGAATATCCGCCGTATATCTTCTTGCCTGATACAGTTTCATAACAGCGCACTTTGTAATAATATTCTGTGTTTGCCTTGAAAGCTTTGTCAGTGTACTCACCTTTCGTGGTCGTTCCCACAGAGGAATATTTGCCCTTTGCACCTGTTTTTCTGTATATCTCATATCCGCACTTATTAGTTGACCTGCCAGAGAAGCCAAGCTTTATGCCTGTGTCGCTTACAGACTTGGCGGATAGACCCGATACCTTTGG
>CALEJX010000337.1 GCA_937898375.1 uncultured Ruminococcus sp. | reverse complement strand
TCCTGTTAAAGAGAGCTCCTGGACGTGAGGCTTATCCTGGAGATGTATTCTATCTTCATTCAAGACTTCTTGAGCGTTCATGCAGACTTGACGACGCTCACGGCGGCGGCTCTATCACTGCCCTGCCTATAATCGAAACACAGGCAGGCGACGTTTCCGCATATATCCCTACAAACGTTATTTCTATCACAGACGGACAGATATTCCTTGAAACAGAGCTGTTCTTCTCAGGCGTAAGACCTGCTGTAAACGTTGGTCTTTCAGTATCCCGTGTAGGCGGTGCGGCACAGACCAAGATAGTAAAGAAAGTATCAGGCAATCTTCGTATCGACCTTGCGCAGTTCAGAGAAATGGAAGTGTTCACACAGTTCAGCTCTGAGCTTGACAAAACAACGCAGGAGCTTCTCGACCATGGTCACAGGCTCGTTGAGATACTCAAACAGCCGCTCTATCACCCTTATTCAATGCACGAGGAAGTAATTATCCTCTGCTGTGCACAGCACAAGCTCATGCTTGACGTGCCTGTTAAGGAGATAAGAAAATTCACCCTTGATATGCTTTCCTACTTTGAGGCAAATCACAGCGACATCATTGCCGAGATAAATGACAAAAAGGTCATGACAGACGAGCTTGACGCAAAGATAGTTGCTGCCGCAAAGGAATTTAAGCAGGGCAGATAAAAGCTCTGCACCGAAAGGAGGCATAAGGCATGGCAGGAATGAGAGAGATAAGAGAAAGGATCGCAAGCGTAAGCGAGATCATGAAGATCACAAACGCTATGTACCTTATCTCTTCCTCAAATCTGAAAAAAGCCAAGAAAAGGCTTGAAAACACCGAGCCTTACTTTGAAAAGCTCCAATCTACCATTCACCACATACTGCTCCACACACCTGAGTTCGAGCATAAGTATTTCGACCAGCGTGAGGAGAAAAAGCCTGAGGACAAAATGATAGGCTACATAGTGGTAACAGCCGACAAGGGTCTGGCAGGAGCTTATAACCACAACGTTTTAAAACTTGCAGAGCAGGAAATGGCAAAGCACAAGAACACCTGCCTTTTCGTTGTGGGACAGATCGGAAGACATTATTTTTCAAGAAAGAACGTGACTATCGACGCCGAGTTCCTTTACACGGCTCAAAACCCTACCCTTTACAGAGCGAGGGCTATCGCCGAAACTGTCACAGACCTTTTTGAGAGAAAATATCTTGACGAAGTTTATGTTATTTACACCAAGATGATAAATTCCATGGATATGGAGCCTGAGATACTCAAGCTCTTTCCGCTGGAGCGTGAGAACTTTAAACACCCTCTGCAAAAGCAGGATCACGATATCGTAACGTTCAGACCAAGTCCTGAAAAGGTCATGGATCATCTTGTGCCGAACTACATGAAAGGTCTTATATTCGGCGTGCTGGTAGAGGCGTTCTCTAGTGAGCAGAATGCCAGAATGACCGCCATGAGCGGCGCTACCACAAGTGCTTCGGAGATGATAAAAGAGCTGTCATTGCAGTATAACCGTGCAAGACAGGCGGCTATCACACAGGAGATAACCGAAATCGTAAGCGGAGCAAATGCTCAGAAGAACGAGAGTTAAGGCTTTCGGGAAAGGTGTTGAGATAAAATGGGAAAAGGAAAGATCGTTGAAATAATGGGACCTGTCGTTGACGTTGAATTTGAAAACGGCAAGCTCCCTATGATAAAGGACGCTCTTACTGTACAGCTTGACGGCAAGACAAAGGTCATGGAAGTGGCTCAGCAGCTTGGCAACAACACTGTCAGAGCTATCATGCTGGCTTCAAGCGACGGACTTGAAAAGGATATGGAGGTCACTGCAACAGGCGCTTGCATAAAAGTCCCTGTTGGCGACGCTACCCTTGGAAGAATGTTCAATGTCCTTGGTGAGAGCATTGACGGCGGCGAGCCTGTTAAGGCTGACGACTACTGGGAGATACACAGAGAGCCGCCAAAATTTGAAGATCAGAAGCCTGCAACAGAGATACTTGAAACAGGCATAAAGGTAATAGACCTTCTTGCACCATATGCAAAGGGCGGTAAAATAGGACTGTTCGGCGGCGCAGGCGTTGGTAAAACTGTGCTTATTCAGGAGCTTATCACAAACGTTGCCACAGAGCATGGCGGATATTCTATCTTCACAGGCGTTGGAGAGCGTTCAAGAGAGGGCAATGACCTCTGGCACGAAATGACAGACTCAGGCGTTATCAAAAAGACAGCCCTAGTGTTCGGTCAGATGAACGAGCCGCCGGGATCAAGAATGAGAGTTGCTCAGACAGGACTTACAATGGCTGAGTATTTCAGAGACAAGGAACATCAGGACGTACTGCTTTTCATAGACAACATATTCAGATTTGTTCAGGCAGGCTCTGAGGTATCGGCACTGCTGGGCAGAATGCCGTCAGCCGTTGGTTATCAGCCGACCCTTGCAAACGAAATGGGTGCTTTGCAGGAGCGTATCGCTTCCACAAAGCAAGGCTCTATCACGTCTGTACAGGCTGTATACGTCCCTGCGGACGACCTGACAGACCCAGCGCCAGCTATCACGTTCTCACATCTTGACGCAACAACAGTGCTTTCAAGAAAGATAGTTGAACAGGGTATCTATCCTGCCGTTGACCCATTGGAGTCAACTTCAAGGATACTTGAGCCTGACGTAGTCGGTCAGGAGCATTACGAAGTCGCAAGAAAGACGCAGGAGCTTTTGCAGAAGTACAAGGAACTTCAGGATATCATCTCTATCCTCGGTATGGAGGAGCTTGACGACACCGACAAGACGGCTGTTTACAGAGCGAGAAAGATACAGAAATTCCTTTCACAGCCTTTCCATGTTGCAGAGAACTTCACAGGCATAGAGGGCAAGTATGTTCCGCTGAAAGAAACTATCAGAGGCTTCAAGAAGATAATAGACGGCGAAATGGACGAATATCCTGAGGCTGCATTCCTTAACGCAGGCACTATAGACGATGTTATCGAAAAGGCTAAACAGCTTGAAAACGAGTGATGACCCTCACCGAAAGGAGAAGCTGAAATGGTAAAGACATTCAAGCTTGAAATACTTGCCAGCGACCACGTTTTCTATTCGGGAGAATGTGACGAGCTTATATTCCCAGGTCAGGACGGCTCTTTTGGAATACTGCCTAATCATCAGCCTATGATAACCTGTCTTAACGCAGGCGAGCTGAGATACAGAACGGGCGACCAGTGGCACTATGCGGTGGTAAGCGACGGCTTTGTGGAGATAATGCCGTCATATGTGACGCTTCTTGCGGACACTGTGGAGCGCCCTGAGGAGATAGACGAAAAGCGTGCCGAAGCCGCTAAGGAGAGAGCTGAGGAGAAGCTCAGGCAGAAGCAGAGCATTTCGGAATATTATCACACGCAGGCGGCTCTTAACAAGGCTGTGGCAAGGCTTAAGATATCAAGCAAGTATACAAAGCACAAGATAAATATTTGAGTTCATAAAAAGTTTACATTAAAAGTATAACAGACTCTTGACAAAAGGTCAAGGGTCTGTTATAATATTAGGGCATTCGTATCTAAAGACAGTTGGCAGCAGGAAACTGCGGAAGTCCAGCCGAGGAAAGGAATAGCAAAGTAATCATGACTTTGTATCTCTTTTGTCTTGCGACGAAAGGGATTTTTCTTTTGTTAGTTTACGGTTTGCGTAAATTAGTTCAAAGAGGTGAAATTGAAATGCCAAGCGAAAAGACATTGTCCGCTAAGAAGGAAAGAGTTGCACAGCTCGTTGAAATGCTCAAGAACTCTGCTGCAGGCGTACTCGTTGATTACAAGGGTATCACTGTTGAAGAGGATACAAAGCTCAGAAAAGAGCTGAGAGAGGCTGGCGTAAGCTATTTCGTTGAGAAGAACACTATCCTGAGATTTGCTCTTAAGGAAGCCGGTCTTGACGGTATCACAAACGTACTCGAGGGTACAACAGCTATCGCTATCTCAAACGACGACCAGACAGCTCCTGCAAGAATACTCGGTAAGTTTGCTGAGGAATGCAAGGACGAAAAGTTCTTCCTCAAGGCTGGTTACATTGGTGAGGACGTTTATGACGAGGCAGGCGTTAAGGCTCTTTCTAAGATCCCTTCAAGAGAGACTCTGCTTGCACAGCTGGTTGGTTCCCTTCAGGGTCCTATCCAGAAGCTTGCTGCAACACTTCAGGCTGTTGTGGACAAGGACAACGAGGCTGCATAATTTATATGCCGCTTAACAAATGGGCATTGACCCGAAAAATTATTTAATAAAAAGGAGATTTTTATCATGGCTTCAGAGAAGATTATGAATTTTGTAGAAGAAATCAAGAAACTTTCCGTTCTCGAGCTTTCAGAGCTTGTTGACGCTATTCAGGAAGAATTCGGTGTAACAGCTGCTATCGCTGCTGCTCCAGCTGCTGGTGCTGCTGGCGCTGCTGCTGAGGAGAAGACAGAGTTCGACGTAGTTCTGACTTCATTCGGCGACGCTAAGATGGCTGTTATCAAGGCTGTTAAAGAGATCACAGGTCTTGGTCTTAAGGAGTCTAAGGAACTCGTTGAGAGCGCTCCTAAGGCTATCAAGGAAGGCGCTTCTAAGGCTGACGCTGAGGAGATCAAGACAAAGCTTGAGGCTGCTGGCGCTTCTGTTGAGCTCAAGTAATTTAACATTACAAACATAATAAAAAGGACTTCGTGATGAAGTCCTTTTTTTGTTGGATAAATTCCTAATGAGCGAAACTGTGACACCACCTAACCTATTTGTCAATAGCAGGGCTGTATTATATACAAATAAGTATGTATCATGTATATTTATAAATAGTCAAATTTTTTTGAAAAAAAACCTTGACAACGGGTAAAATAAATGCTATAATAATTAAGCTGAATGACACGGAACACGAACGAAACGAAAGAGTTCAGCGAAAAGAATAATAAATGCGGCAGTGCTGGAATTGGCAGACAGGCACGTTTGAGGGGCGTGTGTCCTTGACGTACGGGTTCAAGTCCCGTTTGCCGCACCAAAAAGCTCGCAGACTTCTGCGGGCTTTTTTTGTTTTATCTTTACGAAGAATCAACCCCCCGCCTTTGGCTGTAGAAGTCAAGGGCGGGGGGATTTTTTTATAGTCAAGGACACCAAATTGGGTGGGCTTCTCTCGTGGGGGATCGTCACGATGTTGCCACATCTCTACCAAAGCCCTATGCTGTCAAACACATGACGCTGTGAAATATTCCCTGCAACTCGTATCATTACTTCGTCATAAGCCGACGTGAAGCTGTCCACATCTACCATGGCGGTGAAATCGTTAATGTTCAGGGCTTCGGAGAGCTTTTGTTTATCATTGGTATAGGCTACATAGGCGGTTTGCAAAGACCTGTTATTTTGCACTGTTACGAGATGTGAATATGGTATCTTGCTGTTTTGCAGCTGCTTTTCTATGGTTTCACACTCGCCCGAAAAGGCTTTTATGGACTTCCCTTTTGCGGCTGTGATAAGATAGCCTTTGCAGGTGAACTTTTGCTGAGCTGACTTTATGCGAGATATCACAAAGCTTACATCGGTTCGGTACGAGCGTTCAAATATCTGCACTGTTTTGTTGTACCATTCTTCGTTGTTCTTTTCCACTGCTTTTGATATTACCATGGTATCGCCCCTTTCACTGATATTATAATATCACAACCTATGTGTGCAATTTAGGACATTGGAAACTGTATTATCATATTGAGGTGAATAATATGATATACAAAGGAATATTCTGGCTTATCAAGGGCGAACTGTTTGCAAGGAAGATAGAGTGCGACAGGTCGGGAAATGTTATCGGTGACGGCAGCGGGCTCAACTCAAAATCGGGTGATAATTTTAATCACAGGCTGACTTGGGATGGGCTGCCGAAAAGCGTCACGCACGGGAAAAAGTACAATTATTATCCTCGGGGCAGGGTGGAGATAAAGGGCGGCAAGGGTGTGATATATCTTAATCCTGTGCTGAACAGTGAAGAAATGTTGGCGGAACTTACAAGGCTGTTCGGGCTTGATGAACTTGATTCTGTGAGGGTCAAAAATGACGGAAGCAGACACTACAGGGCGTATGCTCCATAGTGCCTGCGCTTTATTTTATCTCATAGATATCATCATAGAGAAATCTTACGTTGCCCACAGTGCGGTCTAAAAGAAAATGTCCGCAGAGCCACATTTCATACACGAGCTTATTTCTTATTTTGGAAAGGAACTTTTCGTTCTCATAATGCCGTTTGAAGCACTTGGCGGTGTTCATATCAGGGATATAGCGATCAGTCGGTCTATACTCATAGGGGCAAGTATGGGTGACAACATAGTCAACTTTCCAGCCATACTGCTCGAGATTGAATTTTGCTTTATCTTTGACCGCTTTTTGAGGCTTATCGGGGATGAACTCTATGCCAAAGATATCTGACCGCCACTGTTTATTGGGCATACAAGCTCCGCCAATGGTGAGGATAGCTTTATCCTCGATAACAAATATCTCGCCGTCATTGGCATAGAGGATATTTGGATAGGCTTCTTCATAATCACCCTTGCCGCTGTTCCATATCTTCTGCTTATAGCTTTCATCGTGTATCTTGCCCTCTGTTATATGGAGATGCCAACGCTCTGATTCTGTATAGGTCATGGAATTCAGTGCGTCAAATTCTCCTCGGACACAGAGAAAATTTGTGGGGATAGCCGCAAGCTGTTTTTTCAGGCTTGTGGCAAACATTTCATATATACTTGATAGTCCGGTATCTCCAAGGAGGATAACTGTATCGCTTTTACTAAGCTTCTTATCCTCATGGAGCTTTTTTATTTTTGAAAGATCTCCGTGGAGGTCGCCAACTACATATATCATCTTTTACGCTCCTCACATAGTCTAAGTCTGGTGATAAGATTCATTGGAAGTTCTTTAAGGTCGGGAGCGTATTTTCTCATAAAGAAAGCGTCCTCTATGTTATAGGCTACATTGTCCTGATCGCAATCGAACTCCTCATCGTCACAGTAAATACAGTACATATCCACATCAGGCAGGTACGTTTCTATGAACGAGAAGAGTATGCCATCTCGGTGGGAAAGGATATATTCAAGCTCCTTTCGGGTGTTTCCGCCAAGGGTGAAACGGTGATAAGACTCACCTACATGGTCCCCTGCGGGGTAGCTAGAAACATATACATCTTTATAAAAAGCTGTTATATGCCAATATCTGTTCATTTCGTCTTTATATTTTCTGTCGGGGTTGCCTTCCTCATACCTTACTGCTCTGTTGTAAAGCTCTTCTATTTCTTCAAGCATTTCTTCGGTGGTGAAATATTTTATTTTTGCAGGGTTGTTGTCGCCCTCGGGAAAACATTTGACCATATCAAGCTTGCCGTCCTTAAAGCTTTTGATATGATAGCCTTTTGGTATCTTCCAATCCTCGTGACCTTTGAATATTATTTCGGTCACTTCTCCTGTTTTGCCTGTATCCAAACCACTGTCCCAGCCATTTTCAAGGGTCTTTATGGTGGTAGGGAGGACAAGCTTTTTAAGGCTTTTGCAGTTGTTAAAGGCATTCCACTCTATTTCCTCAACTCCCTCGCTTATCTCGATATTTTTTTAATTGATGCAGTTGTCAAATGTATAGCTTGTGATCTCTCTGATACAAGGGGGAACTGTTATGCTTTCAAGGCTCGGGCAATCGTCAAACCACGCATCCATTTTGGATATTTTGTCGCTTTTTATGGTGACCTTTTCAAGAAATTCATTACGGGCAAATGCAAATCGGTCAATGCGCTCAACGTTTGGTGGGATAACTATTTCTGAGATATTAGTGCTTGAGAAGCTATCCTCGCCGATAGCTTGAAGGGAATTTGGCAATATCACCTCGTCAACAGGCATATGCTGAAAGGCATTATCACATATATACGTAAAGCCCTCGGGTATTTTTGCTATAAAATCTTCATATGGGTCTTTTCGGTCAAGGATATAATCTGCGTAAAGCTCCTTGGCGTTATATCCAGTAAAAACATATCTATCGCCGCCATACTGCTCATTAGCACTTATTACGTTAAGCTCTGCGACGTGTTCTGCTGTAGGCTTCGTGGCATAGGCAGAAAGACCTATAGGCTCGTGGGAATAGCAGTTATCAATTCTTATATCAGGGTTTGAAAGTATAGTCAGGTCAAGATGTTCGTCTTCATCAAAGTGCTCTGAACGTGCAAAGGCATCTCTGCCGATATATTTTACGCTCCTCGGTATTTCGATATTGTATATGCTGTCAGGGTCAGGCAGGCTTATGCAGTTATAGAAAGCACGGTCGCCTATATATTCTATCAGGTCATACTCAAATTCGACATTGTAAAGATATGCACAATCCTCAAAGGCGCTGTTGCCTATGTATCTGACCTGTTCAGGAAAACGAACCTCTCTCAGACAACAGTTTTTAAAGGCGTTATCCTCGATAACTTCAAGAGACGCAGGGAATATTACATTGTCGGTATACATATTTTCAAAGGCGCTTTTTCCTATCGTTGTAAAGCCCTCCGGTATCATAAATACTTGATAGCCCGAGTTATAGGAAGTCTTTATCTGATGAGCTACCATTCTTTTTGCCATATCCTGTGTAAAAACTTTTGCCATAATAATTATCCTTTCTTTATCTGTTAAACCCTATATGCTTTGGCTCTTCTTCGAGGTTATCGTCCTCGGTGAGGTCGAAGTCACGGGCTTTTAGGGTCATGATATCGTCCATTGTCATGGTGCTGAAATTCTGTCTTGTTAGTCTGAGCGCCTGACCGAACAGTGCGCCCTCTATAAGGTTTCTTGCAAATCTGCCGTTGCCGAAATTAGGCTTTTTGCAGACCTTTTCAAGAAAAGGCAGGAGCGTTTCGTCAACATCGTCGGCAAGCTTATGTTCATTATTTTTCGCCATAAGGTGGACGATACTGAGAAGCTCCTCGGCGGTATAGTCCTCAAAATTCACATGAAATGCAATTCTTGATCTCAAACCGGGGTTGCGGTCGAGAAAGTCGTTCATTTCCTTTGGATAGCCTGCGAAAATGACCACCATATCGTCACGGTTGTTCTCCATTTCCTGCACGATAGTGTTTATGGCTTCATCGCCATAAGAGCCTGAGCGGTCGTCGCAGAGGGAATAGGCTTCGTCGATAAAAAGCACTGAGCCTTTGGCTTTTTTGAACATATTCTTCACCTGCACGGCTGTCCAGCCAACATATTTTCCAACAAGGTCGGAACGTCCGCACTCGATAAGGTCGCCTTTGGAAAGCACGCCGTTTTCTTTGAGTATTCTTGCGAACAGCCTTGCAACTGTGGTCTTTGCTGTGCCGGGGTTGCCTGTGAACACCATGTGCATGGCTGTTTTGCTTTCTTTCATTCCCTTATCGGCGAAGATCTTCTGCGCCTTTGAATATGTTATCGCCTTTTCGATAACGCTCTTAGCGGAGTCAAGTCCGATAAGTTCCTGAAGCTCGCTGTAAGCAGAGCCTTTTATCTCCTTGGCTTCTTCCCTTTCGTAAAGCTTTTTGAAGTTTGAATACTGTGGGTATATTTTTGTTTTCAGGACATTTGAATACCAAGTATCGTACATACCCATAAGTTCGCTTGCTCTATATGGGGTATCCTTTGCGCACAGGGAGAGAAGATC
This sequence comes from uncultured Ruminococcus sp., assembly GCA_937898375.1. GTDB lineage: Bacteria > Bacillota > Clostridia > Oscillospirales > Ruminococcaceae > Hominimerdicola. The sequence continues at coordinate 1,996 of CALEJX010000337.1, read as the reverse complement.
TTTGTCGCAGGGGGTATTCTCTTCTCTGCAAAGCTTTCTGAGATACTTATGCGCATCTTCGTTTTCCACAGTATCGTCCTCAAGCTTCACAAATGTGATAGTGCCGAGTTTTTCCTCAATGGAGTCAGGGAGAGAAGGTCCGTCATTTGAAAAGGTAAATATAAACTGTATCTCGTTTTTGTAGGCATTGATGAGATCAAAAAGGATATCGGGGATAGTTTCATCGGCGGTACAAATATCGCTGTTCGTACACTTTAAAACACAGCAAACCATTATTATAGTAGAACCACTGCAAACACGGAACAGTTCACACATATCTGCGTTTCTGGCTGATACCCTGCAAAGGTCGAGGACGGTATATCTTGCACAGCCGAGTCTGTTATTTGAATACAGGGCGCTTACCAGGGTATCGGCAAGCCTATGGGCATTATCGCTTTGGATAAAATAATGCACCGGTATGCCTTTTGTTACGCCGACGCTGTTCTTTCTGAATATTCTTTTAAGCTCAGGCTCAAAGGTCTCTGAACAGATATATTTTTTTGCCACAGCGAGTGCGTCTTTTTTATCAATGGTCTTTGTGATATTTTCGTTTATGTACGATCTTCTATAGTTGCTGAACAGGTCATCAAGTTCATAGTCATTAAGCAGATCGTCATCGAACTTGAAATTATCGTGAAAGCCGTTTGGTATCATTCTTTTGAACATTTCCACTGTTATTTCCTCGAAATTTATATCCACGCACTCAAGCTTTATAAAGGAGAAAAAGTTCTTTACATAGGCTTTTACGTCGGCTTCAAGGTCTGTCACCATAACGCCTGCGACCACCTGCTCTTTTACTGCGCTGGAGATAAAGGCGCAGCTTCTGTTTGGCATAGTGCGTGCCATTTCATTGAAGTCATTTATAAGCTGATTTTTCTCATCAAAGAATGTATCGTACTCATTATCGTTATCTCTTGTTCTTCTGATAATAGGCTCTTCAAGTATACATCTTGCTCTGTAACAACGCATAAATATCCGCCTCCGTGGTTTTTTCTCATTCTCGTTTTTCGTCTGTATCTGCATTATAGCACCTGAAATGTTCAAAAATGCGGACATAATAGGGACTTTTTTGATATATCCGAAAATTTACCCATACGGGGTGGTATGATAGGGGCAGTGAAAAAAGAAAGGAGCATAGGAGTTAAAAGGATACAATTGACAAAATAAAGCAGAAGTGATATATTGAAAGAAAGATATCACGGAACAGGAGGGCAAAAATGTCATATACAAAAACGGATATGCTTTCGCACAAGATCATTGAGATACTCAAAGAACACAGTGACGAAAAGCACCCCCTTACTCAGCAGCAGATATGCGGTCATCTTGAAGAAAAGCTTGGCATAAAGCCTAACCGCAAGACGGTGGCTCAGCATTTGAAGAGCATAATAGGTGACCCTGAATGTAACGTTCTTACTGTTGAGCCTGATGACAAAAGTGACAAAAAATACATTACGGATATTTATTACGCCGCAGACATCACCACTGAGGAATATGAGTTTTTAGCGGACAGCATCATATACTCACCTATGCTCCCTGCGGACTATGTGAGGGATCTGATAAAGAAAATAAACAGCTTATCCACCGGTAACACAAAGAGCAAGGAAGCTAATCTCAGGGAGACTTTTCACTACGGCAACAAGAGCATTTTCTTTGTGATAGAGAATATCAAAGATGCTATAAGAACCAACAGGAAGCTTGATGTTACCATAAGCGATTATGACAAGGACGGCAAGCTTCTCACCAAGAGCGACCCTCAGAGCGGCATAAAGCTTCATCGTCTTATGCTCAGCCCTTACGGCATTGTTATGGCGGACGGCTTTTACTATCTTCTTGCAAGTGATGTTCGCTATGACGATCTTCGTCATTTCAGGATAGACAAGATAATAAAGGCTAGTATCTGCGAAGAGGACGGCTCTATGAGAGATGTAAAGACGCTTAGCAATGTTCCGAGAGATCT
>CALEJX010000336.1 GCA_937898375.1 uncultured Ruminococcus sp. | reverse complement strand
GAAACAAGCTGTTATTTTAAGCCCCTCTTTTTTGCCGCTCACAAGCCTGAACACAGCAAGAACTATTGGCACTACCACGAGATACTGTATGCAGTAGCTCACAAGCTGTGCGATATCCTCATAGTAGGCGGACTTTCCTGCGATGTGATACACTGCCAATCCGCCTAGTCTTATAAATACGATATCAAGCACATAGAAAATTATCACCATAAGTGAGTTCACGTTTGAAGTTTTCCGTATAAGTTTTATTGTATCGTTATTCATTTTTTATTCTCCGTGTTTGTGTTATGCGTTTTACAAGAAAATTATATCACAGTGGGAGTGCGGTGTCAATCGAAACGTTGTATTAGTTAGGAGTGAGGAGTGCGGAATTATGGTATCACCTGCGGCGATGAATTTTTGTATGAAAAAAGACCGCCCTATGATAAGCGGTCTTTTAGTCGAAAACTATATAAGTTTTATGTACGTTGCGATTAGAGCTTAACGATCTCGCCGTACTGCTCTCTGCCTGCGCCTACAGCGTTTGATTCGTCTGTATCGATGTGCATAGCAAGTGCAAACTTGTCGCTTACTCTGATAACAGTGTCGCAGAGGATAGCTGTTCTTTCTGCGGACTCTATCTTGACAGCAACGATATCCTTATCCTTTACGCCGAATGTTTCAGCGTCAGCAGGTGTCATATGGATATGTCTCTTTGCAACGATAACGCCCTCAGGACACTCAACTTCGCCGCATGGACCAACAAGCTTGCAAGCGCCTGAGCCTGCTGTGTCGCCTGACTCTCTGATAGGAGCGGCAACGCCGATAGAACGTGCGTCTGTAGCTGAAAGCTCGATCTGGTCTGCTTTTCTTACAGGACCGAGGATAGAAACGTTAGCAAGCTCTCTCTTTGGACCTACAACTGTAACTCTCTCCTCGCAAGCAAACTGACCAGGCTGTGAAAGATCCTTCTTCTTTGTAAGTGTTGCACCCTTTCCAAACAGTTTCTCAAGAGTTTCCTGAGTAACGTGAACGTGACGTGCAGATGTTTCAACGATAAACTTTGGCATATTGAACATTCCTTTCAATTATAGTATTTACATCTTTATTTTACTACTATTTTCGCCGCAGGTCAAGGGGTAATTTTACTTTGGGTAACAATTTTTTTGCCATGTCATTCAAAAAAACAGCGGCTGCCGTTTAAGACAACCGCTGTGTGTAGTTAAGAGGTCAGTTACTTCTTATGTTTTTTCTTTATTCCTATTGCCGCACTGCCGCTTATCAACAGCATAGCAAGCCACAGGCTCATTCCACTGCCGCTTCCGGTCTGTGGATTTTTCTGCTCACTCTTAGGCTTATTAGCCGTTGAGCTGTCTGTCTTGCTCTCGCTTGTATCGTCTTTTGACTTTTCTGACGTGGAGTTGTCTTTTTTGCTCTCGCTTGTATCGTTTTTCAACTTATCCGTTATGGTGTCTGCCTTTTGTATCTCTTTTGTGCCGTCCTTGTCGCCGAAATACTTGCCACATTCTTCGCAGTACCAATACTCGATATTTCCCTCTTTGTCATGTGTTGCGTCAACTTTATCTATATGTGTGAGCTTTTCATGATAGTTCGGGTCGATATCGCCGTATTCACTGCCGCAGATATCGCAGGTTGCTTTATCTGTGCAGGTCGCCTTGCCGCCAGAATGTGTGCACTTGTATCCACACTCTGTACATTCGCCTGCATTCCATTCGTGGGGTTCTCTTTCCACTGTTACTTCACCGCAGCAATCATATTTTTTCTCGTGTTCCTTGCTGTCAAAGTCCCAAACAGGATTGCCTGTGTGATTTGTCGGGTCAAGGTCGCCGTATTCTTTATTACAGAATTTGCACTTTGCCTTTTCTGTACAAGTCGCAGTGCCGCCCACATGGTTTTCAAGCACAGTCACTTCTTTTTCACCTGTGATGACAAATCCGTCTTTGAGTTTTGCAGAAGCGTAAACTGTCATTGTTCCGCTCTCAAGATCTGACGCACTTACCTTTGCACTGTATATATCGTCTTTTGCGGTAAATGCTAATTCCTTGCCGTCGCCTGCAAATCTGAAGCCTACTGTCACGTCAGTACAGCCCTCAGGCAGAGCAAATGTAAATTCATAATCACCTAAAGGACAGGTCTTGTCA
>CALEJX010000335.1 GCA_937898375.1 uncultured Ruminococcus sp. | reverse complement strand
CAAGAACAAGACGGTTACGATGACTTCCCTTATGCGTGATATGTACATTTACATGGCGCAGTTTGACGAGGGCAACAGGCTCAACAGTGCTTACTGGCACGGCGGCTGTGAGTATCTTGAACAGTGTATAGAGGATTATTTCGGTATCCAGATAGACAGATACGCAAGAGTAAACTTCTACTCGTTCATAGATATCGTTGAAACTGTTGGCGGTATCGACATGGAAGTGTCTAAGGCTGAGGCTGAGGGCATGAAGAAACCTATGGCTGAGCAGAACAAGTACCTCAAAAACAAGAAAGGCACTGACTATATAAGCGATGACAAGTTCAAGGGCAAGAGCGATGATGAAAAGGTCAAGATCCACCTTAATGGAAATCAAGCGCTTGCTTTTGCAAGACTCAGATATGTAGGAAACTCCGACTATGAGCGTACTGAACGTCAGAGACGTGTTATCTCAGAGATAATAACCGAGGCGAAAAAGCTCAATCTCGTTCAGCTTGACAAGCTTCTGAACAAAGTTCTTCCAGAGGTCAACACAGACCTTACAGACGGCGAGATCGCAAATCTTCTGCTCAACGCTTTTGACTATATGGACTATGATATCCAGCAGCTTAGAATACCTGCCGACGGCTACTTTACCGACGAATATATTTACGGAATGAGCGTGCTTAACCCTGATTTCACTGCAAACTCTGCGTTTATTCAATATATAGTTTATGGCAGCTGCGAGAACATTGACGAAGCTATCAAGCAATATCAAGAAGAAAATGCTAACAATTACGGCTATGACACAGGGTATTATGGCTACTAACTGAATATTATTTTATCCGCTTTCCTTTCGGGAGGGCGGATATTTTTTTGCCTTTTGAAAAAAATATTATATAAGGACTTGACAAATACCCATAAGGGGTATATAATATGTTTGTAATAAGAGATACCCCATAAGGGTATATGACATAGACAGGAGGTAAAAACATGGGCAACGAAAATGTTAAGGAAAAGTCATGCGGCTGCTGTGATACTTGCAGGCATAAGCACACTCCCCGTGATGATAAGGAGATAAAGCAGCTAAAGAATAGGCTCAGCAGAGTTTCAGGACAGATAAATGGAATTATCAAAATGCTTGACGATAACCGCTACTGCGGAGATATACTCATTCAGGTGGCGGCTGTTGAAAGCGCAATGCAGAGCTTTGGCTATCTTATTTTGCAGGAGCACATGAAAACCTGCATGACAGAGGAGGTACAAAACGGCAACACCGAAGTTGTCGATGAAGTATTAGAGCTTATGAAAAAGCTTAAATAGAAAGGCAAATATCTATGAAAAAGTTAAAATTCAATGTAACGGGCATGAGCTGTGCGGCGTGTCAGGCTCATGTGGAAAAGGCTGTGAGCAAGGTCGAGGGCGTAGCGGACGTAAACGTAAACTTGCTCGCAAACAAAATGACAGTCGATCTTGACGAGAATGTGACGGATGCTCAGGCGGTCATAAAGGCTGTTGAGGGTGCAGGATATGGCGCAAGCGAGATAGGCGATAACGAGAACAAAACTGCTTCACCTGTTGCGGCGGCTCAGGACGAAAGCAAAAAGATGAGGAAGCGCCTGTGGTGGTCTGTGGGATTTCTCATACCGCTGTTCTATATCTGCATGGGACACATGGCGAACATACCTATCCCCCCTATATTTACAGGACACAAAAACATGATGATATACGCACTCACTCAGCTTTTGCTCACAGTGCCTATCATTGCAATAAACTTTCATTATTTTTCAAACGGCTTCAAAAATCTTATCCACCGCTCCCCTAACATGGACAGCCTTATAGCTCTTGGTGCGGCGGCTTCATTCATATACAGTGTTTACGGCACTTACAGAATGGCTTACTTTATGGGCAGGGTCGACCTTGGCTCGGCACATGAGTATATGATGAATCTCTATTACGAGTCCTGCGGCATGATACTCACACTTATTACTGTTGGAAAATATCTTGAAGCACGCTCGAAGGGCAAGACGGCTGACGCTGTGAACAAGCTTGTGAGCCTTGCACCTAAGACGGCAGTTGTTATCCGTGACGGCGAAGAAGTTGAAATTCCTGCGGAAAGCGTAATGGTAGGAGATGTATTTTTGCTCAAAGCAGGCTGGTCTGTACCATGTGACGGAGTTCTTATCGAGGGAAACTGCACTGTTGACCAATCTGCACTTACAGGCGAGAGCATACCTGTAGACAAGGCTGTGGGCGACAGAGTTATGAGTGCAAGCGTATCGGCTGGCGGTTTTGCTAAAATCAGATGCGAGAAGCAAGCCAAAGACTCAACGCTTTCACAGATAATCGCACTTGTGGAGGACGCTTCGGCATCTAAAGCACCTGTGGCAAGGCTTGCGGACAAGATAAGCGCTGTGTTCGTGCCTGTTGTTATAACTATAGCACTTATCTCATTGGTAGTATGGCTGTTGCTTGGATACAGCTTCGCATTTGCACTTAACATGGCTATTTCGGTGCTTGTTATATCCTGCCCATGCTCATTGGGACTTGCAACGCCTACTGCAATAATGGTAGGAACAGGCAAGGCGGCGCAGTTCGGTATCCTTATAAAATCGGCTGAAAGCCTTGAAACAGCCCACAGCATTGACACTGTAGTTCTCGATAAAACAGGAACTTGCACAGAGGGTAAGCCTGAGCTTATTTCAGCGCAGGCGTTCGGCAATTTTGACACTGACGAGCTTACAAAGCTTTGCGGCTCGGCAGAAAGCGGCTCATCACACCCGCTTGCAAAGGCTGTTACAGACCACTGCAAGGCAAATGGCATTGAACTCTCCCCTGCTGAAAGCTACACAGAGACAGCAGGCGGCGGTATATCGGCTGTTGTTGAGGGCAGAAGCGTGCTTATCGGTAACAAGCGACTTATGGATAACAGCGGCGTTGACATATCGGCGGCAGAGGAGACGGCTCATTCTCACGCTGACAATGGTGAGATACCGCTTTATGCGGCGATCGACGGCAAGCTCGCAGGCGTTCTGTTCATTGCGGACAAGATAAAAGAGACAAGCGCAGAGGCTATAGAAGGCTTCAAAAAGGCAGGCATTGAAACTGTAATGCTAACCGGCGACAACGAGAAAACGGCTAGGGCAATACAAAAAAAGCTTGGCATTTCACAGGTAAGGGCTCAGCTTATGCCTGAGGACAAGGCTACGATAATCAAAGAATTGCAGGAGCAGGGTAAAAAGGTAGCCATGATAGGCGACGGAATAAATGACGCACCAGCGCTTACAACGGCAGACGTTGGAATAGCTATCGGTGCAGGACAGGATATTGCTATCGAGTCGGCTGATATCGTGCTTATGAAGAGCGATCTGAATGACGCTGTTACGGCGATCAAGCTCAGCAGAAGCGTTATGAAGAACATCAAGGAAAATCTGTTCTGGGCGCTTATTTACAACTCTCTTGGTATTCCGCTGGCGGCAGGCGTATTCTACGGTCTGCTTGGCTGGAAGCTCAATCCTATGTTCGGTGCAGCGGCAATGAGCTTAAGCTCAGTTTGCGTTGTAACCAATGCTTTAAGGCTCAATCTTTTTAAGAGCGGCAGGGAAAACAAAGCCGCAAAAACTGAAATAAATACTAAAACGGAGGACGGAAAAATGAAAAAGGTAATGAAAATTGACGGCATGATGTGTTCACACTGCACAGGCACAGTAACAAAGGTGCTTAATGCTATAGAC
>CALEJX010000334.1 GCA_937898375.1 uncultured Ruminococcus sp. | reverse complement strand
AAAATCCGCAAAGAGCGAAGCGATTTTGCGGCGGACAAACTATCGGCATAAATGTAGGGGCTGGCGCCCTCGACAGCCCGTTATCTAAGTGACGAGGTTTGAATTATTCAGAATTTATGTAAAGCGACATTGTGCGGATATCGCAAGAATGTACAAGCAAACAGGTAGGGGACGTCGAGGGCGCCGTCCCCTACATTTGGGTGCAGTGTTTATACAATGTAATAATCAGTAGGATTGTGAAAAAATGAAACGGGCGAACACTGTTCTCCCCCACAGTTGGTTTGTGCGTAAAACAAAAAAGCAGGCGGAGCTATCCTCTGCCTGCCTGCGTTTGCGTAAATTAGAAAAGCGACTTTACCGCTTCACATATCTTCTCAGCTATGTATGGATTGTTCATGGTGTAAAGATGTATGCCGTCTACATCATTGGCGATGAGATCTACAATCTGCGATACCGCATAGGCTATGCCTGCATCTCTCATTGCTATTGGGTCGTTCTCGTATTTGTCCATTATCTTTAGGAACTTCTTCGGCAGAGTAGCATGACAAAGAGTAGTCATTCTAAGTATCTGCTTCTTGTTCGTAACAGGCATTATTCCTGCTTCGATAGGCACGTTTATCCCTGCTATGGCTGTCTTTTCTCTGAAATCGTAAAATGTGCTGTTGTCAAAGAAAAGCTGTGTGATAAGCTGTGAACAGCCAGCGTCAACTTTGTTCTTTAAGTGCTTGATGTCCTCTACCATGCTCGGACACTCAGGGTGACATTCAGGATAGCAAGCGCCTATTACGTTCATGTCACTGTTTTCTTTTATGAATGATACAAGGTCTGCCGCATAGTGGAAATCTCCCACAGGCTCAAGATCAGGGTTTCTGTCACCTCTCAAAGCAAGTATGTTCTCAATGTTCGCAGACTTCATCTCCTCAAGCTGCTCTAATACTCGCTCTTTTGTCTGATAAAGGCATGGCAGATGTGCCACTGACTCTATCTTGTGGTGATTTTTTATTGCCGAGCATATGTCGATAGTAGCATTGTTTGTGCTTCCGCCTGCTCCGTATGTCACGCTGATGAAATCAGGTCTAAGTGGCTGAAGCTGTGATATGGTGCTGTATATGCTCTCAACGGGCGTTGAACTCTTTGGAGGGAACACCTCAAAGGATAATGTTGTCTTTTTCTTGAAAAGCTCGCAGGTCTTCATTTATTTTCCTCTTTTCCGTTATATATCAATTTTGATTTTTTGCTTTTCCGTAAGATACATTATAACACAAAAATCCTAGTAAATCAATAATT
>CALEJX010000333.1 GCA_937898375.1 uncultured Ruminococcus sp. | reverse complement strand
AGCCGACCTAGATCGGCAGGACAAAGGTAAAAATAAATTTCAAAAATTAGTCGTTCTTAGCTCTCTTCTTAGCAATGAGAAGCACGCCTGCGCCCAGTACGATAGCTCCGCCTACGCCGTAGAAGATCTGAGTACCGATACCGCCTGTTGTTGGCAGTGAACCGCCCTTCTGGTTTATGATCTTAACTGTTGAACCGCTCTTGCCAGAGTCAGTGCCGTCGTCCATGCGGATATTCTGAAGTGTATCAGCAGAACCGTATGTTGTGTTGAACTTGAATACATATGGATCAGCTCTGTTATACTGAGCAGGAGCTTCTGTCTCAACAAGCTTGTAAGTTGAAGAATCATCAATGCCCTTGATAGTGAACTTACCTGTTTCGTCTGTTACGATAGTATCGATAGCGCCTGCCTCATCGCCGATAGCAAGTCTGTAAACATTCTTGTTTTGATCATCACTTATATCAACGAGCTTAAGAACTGCGCCATTCTTATCCTGAAGCTGGAACTTAGCGTCTGCAAGAGGAGCGCCCTTTTCGTCTACCTTGTTACCAACAAGAGAGAATGTCCAGTCATAAACAGTGTCCTTAGGTGTTTCACCGTTCTCCTTGCCCTCGCTGTCCTGAGGATTGTTTGAATATGTCAGGTAAGCTGTGTTAGGGTTATTATTCTCACTGTCAGGTGCAGTAACTGCTACCTTAGCGTCCTTATTGAGCTTTGCAGAATAGTAAGTCTCGATCTTAGCAACTGTAGGATAGTTCTTAACAAGAGTCTTGATATCGAAGTTTACATAGAATGACTCTTTGAAATTAGCAGTGCTATTGTCATCACCCTTTGTTGCTGTAGGACTTACTGTAACAGAAGTGATCTCCTTGCCGTCAGCGTCATAATACTTGTAAGTAAGATCCTCATTGAATGTAAGACCCTCGCTGAGCTGGTCACGAACTGTGTATGTATACTTGTCATAAGCGGAAACATCGCTTGGGATCGTTGTTGTGATCTTGAACTCTACATCATCACCGATAGCGTTGTCGCCAACGTCGCCCCATGTGCCGTTCTCATTGTGCTTGATCTGCTTTTCAAGAGTTGGCTTTGTTGTCTTTGGTGTAACGTCAGTTGTGCCTGAAACGTTGAGAATAAGAGCTGAGTTAGCCTGATCTTTGCCCTCATTATCAGTTTCATCGATAACAAGATAGTAACCTGCCTCAGGAACAACGATAGTGTACTCGCCGTTTGACTGTGTAGCAGTTACGGCACTGTCCTTAAGAATGCAGCCAGCAGCGACCTTTGCAAACTTTGCAGTATCTTCCTTTGTCCAGTTATCAGCGTCAGCAAGTACCTTTGCTACACCAGCGGCATCATCAACATTGTCAAACTGAGACATATATGTGTTCTGACTAGAATCTTTCAGTTTAGTGAGCAAGCTACTGCCGTCAATGCCAGTACCCCACTTTACAGTGTTTGTTGCAGTGGTCTGATCAAAGATCTGATAAGCAGCATATGTTTTTGCCTTAACATCATCCTTGATAACGATATTGTTGTTTGTTGTCTCTTCTGTAGCGAAAACTCCAAAAGCTGATGTTGCAGCAAGTGCTGAAACTGACATAACTGTTGCAGCAGCAAGTGCTGCGAATTTCTTCATCTTCATAATTATTTGTCCTTTCATATTGATTTATTTGCAGCGTTCTTTTTGCGACGCTTTGTAACTAAAAGTGCTGTTGCAGCAGCGGTGATAGCTCCACCTGCCACTGCGAATGGGATAACTCCCCTGCCGCCTGTTTCAGGCAGCTCTCCGACGGTCTCCTCAGCGTTGTTGTAAACCTGAACATACTGATCGCCGTTCTTTGTCATATCGATACAATCCTCATTCTCAGAGCCATTGTATCTGTAGTAAGCCTTGTATGACGAAGTACTTACAGGCTGACCATTCACATCGATCTCCTCGAACCAGTAGTAATACTTATCGCCCTTGATGTCATTTTCTTCAAGAGAGATAGCCGACAACCAGTTATTATCTGATGTAAGGGTTATCTGTTTCCAAAGGAAAGCTTCACTGCTCGTACCTGCGTTCTTATCAGGAACAGGTGTAACATCTGTTTTCTCTGGTGTACCGAGGCTGTCAGCAGTCAATTCATAAGAACATTTACTGTCATCATCGACCTTTGCAGTAAGCTCAACTGTAACATCAGAAGTTATACCGCTGAGATTCAGTGTAAATTTGGTCTTATCCCATGGTGAATTTTCAATATTGGATATGCTTATATACTCGCTTGAACCAGTCCATGACGGAACGCTTTGCTGTTTATCAGCGTCCCAAACGTCCTGATCTCTGTAGAAATCAGCAAGGACATCACCTGACGAATTGATAAGCCTTACTCTTGAATACTTGATATCGCCCTTTTCAAGCCATGCGTTGTTAAGGATGAAACTGAACTTAGCCGAGCCATACATTGTGTATTCAGAAGCAAAGCTTCCGTTCTGAGCCATTTCAGTGCCATTGCTTGTTAGCATTTTGAACTTAACGTTCTGACCCTTATCCATTGTTCCTGTGAACTTATTGTAATTTTCAGGCACATCAGACTTGTTGGTTGACCTATAGATATTGAACGTTACCTTGTCATTGGTATGGGCGTTGCTGTCGCCGTTAGACCAAGCCTTTTGCATACGAACGTCCATATTCTCTACTTCCTGCGGAGTTTTGGTATTGATGATCGTATCAAAGCCCGTTGAGGTGCCATTATTTGAGTAGGTATACGTTACGCCGAAGCCGTCAGGAATATCCTTTTCAAGAACGTAGTAATATTTGTCCTTATCAAGTCCGTCCAGCGTTACTGTCCAATCGTTGGACATTTCAAGTGATACAGTTTTTATAAGCTTGCAATCTGTTGGTATGCCATTGTTGCCATTGACTCTTGATGGTGAGTTTGGTGCAATGTCAGATTGGTAAACATCTGCTTCTACCTTGTCAATACCCTCAGGAAGTTCGCTGTCAGG
>CALEJX010000332.1 GCA_937898375.1 uncultured Ruminococcus sp. | reverse complement strand
CCTACAAAGAAATCGTCATTTTCTATAACGTTAGGGAACCACTGGAAATTGTTCGAGCCTTGTGTGTAAAGGTGTCTGTTGTCAAATTTCTTGTAGCCGCCTATGATATCGTTAAGTATCTTCTTTGAACCCCAAAGCTCGTTGCCCATTGACATCATGCAGTATGAAGGGTGGTTGCCGAAGAATTTCAGCATATTGAAGCCCTCTTCAACAAGAAAATCCTGCTCTTCCTGATCGTGGTTTTCCTCGCCCTCTTCTGTGATAGTTCCCCAGAAAGGAAGCTGTGGCTCCATATAAATTCCCAGCATATCCGCAGCGATAAACGCAGCCTCAGGCGGACAGCAGGTGTGATAGCGGTAGTGGTTCATGCCGTATGACTTTGATATTTTCATCACCCTCAGCCACTCGTCAAGGTCTGTCGGAGCAAAAGCGGTCTTAGGGAAAATCATGCCGTCATGCTTTCCTCTGAGAAACGTTTTCTTGCCGTTTATGGTGAACTTTCCGCCCTCAGTTTTGAACTCACGCATGCCAATGATGTGCTCGCTCACGTCGCCGTCAATGTCGATTTTCAGCTTGTAGAGATTTGGCTCATGCTCGCTCCAAAGCAGGCAATCGTCACTCATTTTGTACACAGCGTCAAGTCTGCCGTCTTTGTATTCAAAGCTCTGCACCTCAGGTGTGTGGCTTTTATCACTGTTGAAGCTCTCAGCACTTATGACAGCTTTGCCGCTCTTGCCGTCTGTTATGTCGGCTGTTACCCTTACTGTCTTGCTGTGGATATCGCACCAAAGCATAACATTTTCTGCGTGGGCGTTTTTGTAGCCTATAAGCTCGATGCGTCCTGTTATTCCGTTCCAGTTAGTCTGAGTGTCAGGTGAAGTCAGATGTCCGCCCTTGGTCTTGTAGCCAACATTTGAAACGCAGATAGTCACTTCGTGTATGCCTGTGCCGATATATTCGTTCAGGTCATAGATATGTGGAGTGCAAAGGCTCTCCTGTCTGCCAATTTTTTTGCCGTCTATATAAAGTTCTGTTATTCTTGTTCTTTCAAGATAAAGTTTAAGATTTTCACATTGTAGAGAGGAGAAGTCAACACTTTTTCTGAACCATGCAAAGCCTTCAAATTTATATGTGTCTGTAAGAAAGCCTGTTTCTCTCTCTTCGTTATACTCGCCTTTTTTAGCGTTGGAAGTGGTGTTTGGGAGGGTTATTGTATCATCAAAAACAAGGTCAGTACCCTTACATTCCTTGTCAAGACACAGCAGCCATTCACCGCTGAGGTCAAGCTTGTTTATCATTAAGCAACGATCCTTTCAAGTTCAAATTTTCAATATTAACATTATAACATATGCCCTTACCCATTTCAACAGAAATCTTCTGATTTAACCAAAATGCTATAAAATTTTGTTGTTTTTAACAATAAAATATGATACAATAAGATTAAAAGAAATCTGCCAACGGGAGGTGCAGGAAAAATGCTTGAAAATACAGACAGAAAGCTGTTATGGCTGTGGCTCGACGTGGCGTTCGGACCTGCGGACAAGCGTTTGTGGGACGTTATGTCATATTATGATAGCTTGGAAGAAATGTGTGACGATCTATTATCACTGCGCTGTGGATATGTTACTCAGCAGGAGGCTGAAAAGATAGCCTGCTGTACGTTCTTTCAGGCGAAGCAGGTGGCTGAATACTGCGAGAAAAAGGGTATCTATATCATCACGCCTGACGATCCGCTGTATCCTGAGAGGTTGAAACAGATAGAATGTCCGCCTGCGGTGCTTTTCTGCCATGGAGATGTAAGCTGCCTTTCCATTGAAAAGAGCGTTGCCATTATCGGCACAAGAGACCCCAGCGATTATTCTGTAGCTGTAGCGGAGGAGT
>CALEJX010000331.1 GCA_937898375.1 uncultured Ruminococcus sp. | reverse complement strand
GCCAACGCCCTCGGGACAATCCATAATAAAATCTTTTTTGTGTCGATAATTATAGCCAACTGCACCCACGAGCATACTGACACCTCCCTGCTTTTATTATCTTAATTTTATCACACCGCCGGCCTCTTGTCAACGAAAAAAGAGCAGACGCTTTGTCCTGCTCTTCTTTCGCATAATTCTATAATAGTATTACATTTATCCCCAATAGGTTCTCCAAACATTGAAGTAACCCCAAGGGATCCTGAATGAATAGGCGATCTTGCTGCTGTTCGACTTGTAGCTTCTGTTGCACCAGAAGTAAACATTATAGTCATTCTTAATGCCGTTTACCATTGTCTTGCCGTAAACTGCTCCGTGAACAGCCTTTTTTACTCTTGTTGAAACGTTTGAGTAATTTGCGCCGTCTCTTGAAAGCTGTGCAGATGACATAAATCCGCCGCTCTTGTAGATGATATCCTGAACGTTGTTATATCTTGCATAGTATGCTCTCCACATTGCATTTTTAGTATACTTTGCGGCAACGTACTGATTGGCAACACAGTCTGCAACGTAAACGATCGGCTTATCCCACTCTGAGCCTGACATCTTGCCTACCTCGTGGTAAACGATACGGCACATTGCTTCCCAGCCTGCCTTATTGAAGTCCATTCTTGCTGTCTTTATTGTTTGTGTTTTTGAATAAGCAGAAGCGGCTGAACCGTTCACAGCCTTTACTCTGAACTGATAGAAAGTCGTTCTCTGAAGTCCAGTAACAGTGCAGTTTGTGTCCTTCAATGTTTTATACTTTTTCCAGTTCTTATACTTGCCGCCCTTGATATAAAGCTCATATTTAGCAGCGCCGCTTACCTTGCTCCAATGCACCTTGATAGTGTTTGTCTGCTTGTTATACGGATGAGTGAACTCATTACCGTAGTCTACCTGAGTTATCATTTTCGGAGTGCCGAGCTTAGCGGCAGCAGCGTCAGCGCTGAAGCCCTCTGTCATTACCATAAATGTCATAAGTACTGCAATGAACATTACTATCACCCTGAGGGTCTTGTTCTTTGCTGAAATAAAGTTTGCTGAATGATCCATTAATAATACGGCGTTACAACGCATACACGCTGCATTGCCAATTCACACCCTTTCGTTTAATTAGCGACGGTCATGTCAATGCCGCTATTTAATTTTATTACGGTCGATTAAAATTATGTATCAA
>CALEJX010000330.1 GCA_937898375.1 uncultured Ruminococcus sp. | reverse complement strand
ATACCGCCCCCGAGTGCGTTTAATACACGCCGCAGGCTCAGCGTTAAAGGAGCGGCTAATGAGTTGTGCAGAAAATATCTGCGCATGAAGTTGGGTGGAACCACGATATTATCGTCCCATAGGATAATTTTATTCTGTGGGACTTTTTTGTTACGCAAGAGGGTGATGATACTATGAAAGACAAGCAAACCATGAAAACAAGGCGCATCCTTGCGATAATTTGCTATACCATCGGCTTTTGCGCCTATGGTGCGGCAGGATATGTTTCATGGCTGTCATGGAACGGAACGATATCCGACAAACAGGGAATACTCACCTTTCTGCCCATATGGATAGTGTCATATTGGTTCAACACTTTTTTCTCTCAGCTTATATGCAAAGTGAAAAAAGGCGGCTCAAAGCAGTGGGCTATAGGCAAGAGGGCAGGGCACGTTTTGAGCGACATTTCAACTGTTTTGAGCGTGGTACTGCTATGCTTTTGGGTGTATGTATATGTTTCGCAGTATACTGAACTGCTGAACTTCAAATAATATGCCTGTCCGACAGCGTGATACGTTGACGGAACGGGCGACCAAAGGTCGCCCCTACAGTAGACAAAATTCAAATGAAAAAGACGTGTAATTTACACGTTACAGTCTGTCGAAAAACGCTCAAATAACGGGCGAACGCTGTTCGCCCCTACAGGTGACGCAGGACAAGATAGTAAACAGCGTGTATAGGCACGTTATGATAAAAAACTACAATATTATATAAATCGGAGGAATCAAAAATGATCAAGCTGAAATTAAAAGACGGCTCTGTCCGTGAGATCGAAAATGCAATGCCTGCAAGCGAGATAATCAAGGATATCGGCATGGGACTTTACAAGGCTGCCTGCTGCGTAAAGCTGGACGGCGAAGTTTTCGATATGAGAACTGTCGTTGACCATGACTGTCACTTTGAAGTCATGACTTTTGACTCAAAGGCAGGTAAGGAAACTTTCTGGCACACAGCTTCTCACCTTATGGCGCAGGCTGTAAAAAATCTTTATCCTGATGCAAAGCTCGCAAGAGGTCCTGCTACTGACACAGGCTTCTACTATGACTTTGAGGTAGAAAAGCCTTTCACGCCTGCTGACCTTGAAAAGATACAGGCTGAAATGAAGAAGCTTGCAAAAGAGGGCTATGCTTTGGAGCGTTTTGAGCTTTCTGCCGACGAAGCAATAAAACTTATGGAGGAAAGACACGAGGATTATAAGGTAGAGCTTATCCACAAGCATGACGACAAGGGCGAAAAGCTTTCATTCTATAAGCAGGGCGATTTCGTTGACCTTTGCGCAGGTCCGCACATCATGAGCGTTGCACCTATCAAGGCTGTTAAGCTTCTTTCATGCACAGGCGCATACTGGGGCAAGGCTGAGGACGGCAAGCAGCTTTCAAGAATTTACGGAACT
>CALEJX010000329.1 GCA_937898375.1 uncultured Ruminococcus sp. | reverse complement strand
TGTCATAAGCGCAAGCCGCCAATCCATTATAAAAGCAGTATGCCTATTATAACAAGGGAAAGAATTTTTACTATTGCGTCCTTGCCGTTTGCTGTGATGAAGTCCTCTAGCTTTGCGGCGTCGCTTGAAACACGGTTGATAAGCTCGCCTGCTGTTCGCTTTGATATGGAGTTCATGGAAAGCTGCTGCGACTTTTCAAATATCTCCTGCCTGAGGTCACGTCCCAAATTAAGTGCCACCTTGAAGCTGTTTTTCATGTTGAAAAACTCGAACACTCCTGCCAAAAGCAGCAGCGTTACGATAGTGATTATAACTCCTGCAAGACCTGCCCAGTGGGTATTTTTCGGGGTAACATACTTGTCGATTATAACTCTGTCAAGATACGGCGCAAGCACCCATATAAGCTCGGAAAGTATTGTGCATATAACTGCGATAGCAAAATATTTCTTGTATGGCGCAATGCGTTTTATAAGCTTATACATTGTCTTGCCCTTGCCTGTGCAGTATATGCACTCCTTTGCACCCTCCAGCGGCAGACCGCATTTTGGGCAGACCGGCTCTTCCGTGTCGGTTATCTCCATAAGCTTGCCTGTTCGCAAACAGTGGTCAAGAAGCTTCATAAGCTCGGCGTATCTGAGAAACTGATCCTGCGAAAAACCGCAGAAGCAGATAGTTTCGCCGCTTTTCAGCGTGCCTTGAGCCATAGAAGTGCCTATCTGCTGTTTGCACTCAAACTCAGAAAAATCGTCTATGCTGTATTCAAGTATTATCTCACTGCCGCTGTAAACGTATATCTTTTCTTTTGTCACGCAGAAATGTCCGTCCATTTTGTCGCCCTGACGGGTGAAGTTCGCAGGCAGAGAGTAAACAATATCTGCCGGGGCATTCTGCGGCAGGGAAGTCTTTAGATCCATATTTTCACACTCCTTTCAGTGTGGACTTTTCATCAGGTGAACATTTCAAGCACCTGTCGGCTCTTTCTGTCAAGCTTGTGAATGTCAGGGCAGAAATATTTGTTGCCGTCGGCGTCATTGACGTAAAGATAATCATAGCCTATCATTCTGAAATTCTGATACCAATCACGGATACAGATAGTTTTCTGCCCCGAAGTGGTGTCAGCCTTTACAAATATCGCACCACGCATATTGTCCTTTATGCTGTAGACCTTTGTTATCTCAGGCATATAGTATTTGTATTCAAGATAGCTGTCAAGAAGCTTGTATTGCTTCTCGTCAAGCTCCGCCATATCCTTTATCACGCCTATCTCACGGAACTCTTTTTCTGAATTTTCATATGAAAGGCTTATGTATGTGGTCTTTGAGTAAAATGGTATGAGCCTTGTGGGGTTGACTTTGTGGTAAGTTTTGCCGTCATAATCAAGGGTAAGAAAGCCGCTTTCTTCCTTTGCAAGGCGTATCTTTTTGCAGTCAAGCAAATTAAGCTTATCGACCTCGTAGACCTCCTGCTCAGTGGTAATATTTTCAGCCATTGTATTCATCTCCTTACTATTCGTTTATGAACTGCAATGCTTCTGATTGCAGCTTGTAAAGTTCAAAGTATTTGCCTTTTTCTTTTATGAGCTTGTCATGCGTACCCATTTCTTTAAGCTCGCCGTTTTCAATAATGCAAAGCATATCAGCGTCACGGAGAGTTGAAAGGCGGTGTGCGATAGAGATTATCGTCCTGCCCTGTTTCAGATTGTCAATAGCGGCTTGTATCTTTCGCTCTGTCCTTGTGTCCATGGAAGCGGTCGCCTCGTCAAGGATAAGTATGTTAGGCTTCTGAATGATAGCCCTTGCGATAGATATTCTCTGCTTTTCACCGCCCGACAAGGATATTCCGCCCTCGCCCACTTTAGTATTATAGCCCTCAGGGAGCTTTGTAATAAACTCATGTGCGTTTGCGGACTTTGCCGCTTCGATAACTTCTTCCATGGTGGCGTCAGGGTTTGCATAGCGGATATTGTCGGCTATCGAGCCTATGAAAAGGAAAGTTTCCTGAGAAACTATGCCTATATTACGGCGCAGATCCTCAAAAGCTATTTTTCTGATAGACACGCCGTCAATTGTTATCTCGCCGCCTGTTACGTCATAAAGCCTTGCCATAAGGTTTATGATAGTGGACTTTCCTGCGCCTGTTTTTCCAACGATTCCAAACATATGACCTGCCTGCACCTTGAAAGAAACGTTTTTTATGATAGGGTGACCTGCTTCATATTCAAAGGACACGTTTTTTAGCTCGATATCGCCCCTCATGTTCTCAATGTGAACAGGGTGTTCGTCCTCTTTTACAGTAGGCAGAGCGTCCATTATCTCAAACATTCTTGAAGCGGCGTCCATACATTTTGCCCAGCGGTCGCCTATCCATGTGAAAAAGTTGATAGGATCCATTGCCATTTCAGTATAGGATATAAGTGCTGAAAGTGCGCCGAAGAGTATGTGACCTTTTATAACAAGCACTGCACCAAGGCAGAAAACAAGCTTGTTCACTATCCTATAGAAAGTCCATATAACAGGGATAGTGTTTGCTATTCGTGAATTTATCTTTGAGTTTATAAAAAATGCGTCAGTGTTTTTCACACGATAGCGGTCTATCTCTCTGTCCTCACGGGCGAAAGCTTTTACCACACGCTGACCGTTCATAACGTCAGACAGCACAGAGTTTGCAGAACGCATTGCAACGTCATATTTGCGGTAAAGCTTGCGCTGGCTTTTGTAAAACTGGTGCTGAACTATCTCTATCACTGAGATAGTGAGGATTATACCAAGTGACAGAAGCGGCGAAATTGTGAGCATTATAACCGCAATGCCCACTATCTTTACCACGTTCGTAAGTCCGTACGGCACTATATCCGTGAAAAACCAGTAGATGTTTTGGCTGTCTCTGTCAACTCTCGACATAAGCGAGCCTGTCTGTTTGCTTGTGAAAAAGTCAAGGGAAAGCCGCTGCATTGAGGAAAAAATCTTCACCCTAAGCCTGTGTGTGACCACAGGCACGACCTTTGAGGTTATAATGCCTGAGATTATACGCATTATCATGCCTGCAATGTTTATGCCCACTATGAGCATTACTATCATGAGTATCTTGCCATAGTATTTTCCGTTTTCCGCAAGCACGTCATCATAGAGCATCTGTGAGCCGAATATCGGCGAAAGCACTGCAAAAACGTTGCTCAAAACTATGGTGAGCAGTATAAGAAATACCGCACCCTTGAACTCGCCGAACATAGAAAGCAGGCGTTTGAATACCGAGCGTCTGTCTACACACCTTGGGCAGACAGGGCGGTTTGGGTCAGGATAAGGCTCGCCGCAGGTAGGGCAGTGTGTCTTTACTCCTTCCAGAAGGCGGTCGTCGATAGGCTCGTTCTTAGCTGTGCAGTTCACACGCTGGCTGAACTTCTCGAATTTATCGGCGAAACCAAGTGAAAACCTCGCTATCGGAAACTCTTTGCCTGACTTGTCTTTTATCATAAGTCTTGCGGAATTTGCATAGCGGTCAACATACATTTCTTCAATGCTGTCTATGGGGTATTCGTCATAGCCTGATACTGTGAAGCTTATGAGATTTTTTCTCTTTTGCCCACGCTTCATTTTC
>CALEJX010000328.1 GCA_937898375.1 uncultured Ruminococcus sp. | reverse complement strand
TACAAACGAGATATTCAACCTTTACAAGATAACTGTAAAGACAGACAAGGAGAAAAAAGCAGTTACATTCTACGCTTCTATCTCCTGCTCAAATATCGTAGCAACAGGTGAGACATTCACAGAAGAGCCTTACTTCTCAACAGCTTACTACAACAAGGAAGAGGACTTCAAGAAGAAGGTAGTTGAAGCCGAGGGTTACACAACAACTAAGGCTGGCGAAGCTGCAAAGCCCGCAACTGACGATTCATCAGCAGCAGCAAGCGAGGCAACGACAACTACTACCACAACTACAACAGCAAAGACCGATTCTTCTGCAGCTGAAACAACTACAACTGCAAAGGATAAGGCAGCAACAACAACTACTACAACTCTTGTTCCATAAGAGTTAAATACCGAAAAGGCGCCGCAGAAAAAATCTGCGGCGTGTTTTTTTGTGCCCCCATTATACTTGAAAACCTTGTCAAAATATGATATAATAGTTAGTATATAAAAACAGCCCTGAGAAATTCAGAGCTGTTTCATGTTCATTTTATGCTATTTAAGGCACTGTACGCCGTTTTCAAAAAGCACTTTGTTGAGCTTTGCCAAATCATAGCCCTTGTTTATGGCGTCTATGAGTATGCAGTCACGAGTAATTTTGGGATAAAGCTGAGCTTCCCCTGCAAGGGTCAAAAGCCGCTGAACGGTGTCAACATCAAGCTTCATGGCAAGAGCGATAGCAATTATCTTATCCTTGCTTGGAAGTCTTGCACCTGCAAAGATCTGATAACCATATATCTGGTTGAGCTGCGATATCCTTATGACTTCTACCTTGGTCATCTTTTTCTTTTTGATAAGCTCGCAAAGATAACGTGCAAAATTCTGTCTGTCTAAAGAGTCCTTATTTTCATCGAGAAAATTGCTGATATCATCGCTTCCGTTTAGTTCTTCCATAAGCTGTGTTGTTGGTTTCATGTTACCAGTCCCTTTCTATAATAATTTATTTTTTTCATTGGAGATGAGAAATATGTCAGAAAAAAGCTTATATGATTTTGAGACCGAACAGATAGATAAGATGTTTGACTGCAAAAATTATCTGTTCAAAAACAGCAAGCACGAAAAGGTCATTTTGGAAAATGACTCAGGTACAAAAATGGTACGGCACATTATCTATAAGCCAGCTGACATTTCTGTATATCAAAGGCTCGCAGAAATAAATAATCCTTATCTCTGCCGTATCTACGAGGTTTCTGAGAACACGGACACTTACATGATCTATGAGGAGTTCTGCGACGGCATGACCCTTACAGATTATGCAAACGGCGAAACGCTCTCAGAGTATGATGCGCTGAACATTACCTGTGCGATATGTCAGGGATTGTATGCGCTTCACAACAGTGGGATAGTCCACCGTGATATAAAGCCTGATAATATTATAATATGTGACGACAATAATGTCAAGATTATTGATTTCGACATTTCTAAAATATACAAGTCCAACAAGCGTTCTGATACCCAGACTTTGGGAACAGTGGGCTTTGCCGCACCTGAACAGTTCGGTATGCAGCAGTCTGACGC
This sequence comes from uncultured Ruminococcus sp., assembly GCA_937898375.1. Taxonomy (GTDB): domain Bacteria; phylum Bacillota; class Clostridia; order Oscillospirales; family Ruminococcaceae; genus Hominimerdicola. The sequence goes on along the minus strand of CALEJX010000328.1, from coordinate 1,078 downwards.
ACGAACGGATCTTTACTCACTTGCGGTGCTTCTTAACGTGCTTCTCACAGGTGAACACCCGTCGGTAAAAATGTGCGAAAACAAGAAGCTTCTTAAGGTCATAAAGAAGTGTCTTTCGATCAATCCGGACGACAGATACAGCTCTGCGGAAGAGCTTTACAAAGCCCTTGACAAACTCAGGAGGAAGATAAAAGCATGAAAAAATGTCCTAACTGCGGCAGAGAACTTCATGACGAAGCCATTTTCTGCTTTAACTGTATGAGCGAGGTAAACGAACGTCAGGAAATAAACCTTGCTTCCAAAAAGAGAATAACGTTCAAGGCGAAGATAGCCGCACCTGTTGCCGCTGTAGTGGTAGGCTCTGCGGCTGTGTTCGGCGGATATGCTTACAGTAATAGCGCTGATAAAAACGCCGCTGTTGAAAAGAGTGCTCCGCCAGCCGCCACCACTATCACCACCAATGCGCCAACAACTACTACCCTGCCCCCTGTCACCACTGTCACGACTACTACCACCACGAAGCAGGAGCCTGACAAGGCAGCCCTTGCCTCTGATATTGCAGGCGGAGCGGCATTAGCCGAGAAAAAAGCTGCCGCTGTCACAACAACAACCACTGCGGAAACAGTTACCGAGCCTGTAGCTGAACCTGAGATAGAGCAGGATATACCGCAGGAAAACACAGAAGATACGCAGCAGGACGAGCCTGCCGAGCCTGAGTATTACTCATCTGACGGCGCAAGTCAGATGACCCTTGACCTGCTCGACTATGTAAACCCTTTGCGTGAAAAATATGGTCTGAAACCTCTCCATGCAAGCGGACAGCTTGATGAATGTCTGCAAAAGAGCCTGTATCAAATGGACGACTACTGCCAAGGCGTTGGCAACGTATACGAACATCTCTCTGAGGTCGGTCTGCCTAACAACAGCAAAATACGACAATTCACAGCAAACAACAGCTGTGTTTCAGACTATGACGAGGCATACACAGAGCTTTTTACTTGGTTAAAAAATAATGCAAGCTTCGGTCTCTCTTACGGTGACAATCTGATCAACGGCTTGGAAGATTACACATATCTTG
>CALEJX010000327.1 GCA_937898375.1 uncultured Ruminococcus sp. | reverse complement strand
AGGGTCAATAAGAAGCATAAGAGCCGTTGACGGAATTGCGCCTATTATCGGTCCAAAGAATGGGATAATGTTCGTTACGCCGATAAGCACGCTTATCATGATGTTGTAAGGCATATTCATGATAGTCAGACCGATAAAACAAAGAACACCAATTATAGCAGAGTCGATTATCTTTCCACTCAAGAAGCCCGCAAAAACTTTGTTTGTCTCTGAACATACACGCATTATCTTCTCGCAGGTGGACTTCTTTGTGTTTGCAATGATTATCTTTTTAGCCTGAGCAAGAAGTTTTTCCTTGCTGCAAAGCATATAGATAGAAACGATAAAGCCGAACACAAAGTTTTTCAGAACGTTGATAACGCCCCATGCGCCCGAAAGAATATTTTCAAGCATTGGCTGTATCTTCTCGATAACTGTACCAAAGTCGGTAGAAAAAGCTTTGAGCTTTTCTGTAGCCACTGTCTCGATATCAGGATAGTTTCTAAAGAGCTTGTTTATCCAGCCCTGCACCTTAACAACGATATTTGAAGCATTGTTAAAGATATCGATTATGGAATTTATAAGCTCAGGGACAACGACATAAATAAGTCCCACAACTATGCCTAGAAAAACAAGGGACGCTACAGTTACCGAACAGGCACGTGTAAGCTTTTTCTTTGCAGGATTTTTAACCACCTTGTTTCTGAAAAGCTTTTCAAAATTCACCATTATAGGGTTTATAAGAAAAGCTATCACAAGACCCACAATAACAGGCGTAAGCGCCGAAACAAGTGTGGAAATAAGCTTGAAAATGGTACTGAATTTGAACACAGCCACTACCAAAAGCACATTCACCGCAATAACTATCGCCGCATAAAATGCAACAGTGGTGTATTTCTTGTTGGTTTGTATTTTCATGTATTTTCCTTTCTCAATTAACTGATTATTTATTTTATTATACACTACATTATTTATAAATGCAAGGTCTATTGAAAATTTAAGAATTTTTTTATTCGACAAAAATCGCAAGTCAAAAATGTTTACATAATAGTAATAATATTTACATTTTCTGATATTGACATTTTAGAAACATAGGAATATAATAGGATTAAAGTTAATACAGTAAATCCTATGAGCAAAGGTAAGTAGTTTGTTGCAAAAGGTCACAGAGAGTCAGCGGTCGGTGTGAGCTGATACGTTTTCTTCAAATGAATGGATTTGTGAGGAGCGGTGTGAAAGTTTTTACGAGTATCACTCGCCGTGATTCCTGCGTTAAAGGACAGGATATTGATTTCTGCTAGTCAGAATGCGTATCTGTGAGCCGATAATTTATTATCGGGAAATTGGGTGGCACCACGGTTCTATCGTCCCATAACTAGATGTTATGTGTGATGACAGGACTTTTTTTATTGCCATTCTCGGGGCAAAAAACACATTTAGGAGGAATATTTATGCTGTACCCTGCTGTTGAACAAGTAAAAGAACTTTTTGAAAACTATGAAACTGTACCTGTATTCTATGAGCTTCTCATGGACTCATGC
>CALEJX010000326.1 GCA_937898375.1 uncultured Ruminococcus sp. | reverse complement strand
GGGAAAGACCAAATCTGTCGGCATTTTCTATTACCATTATTGCCGCATTAGGCACGTCAACGCCTACCTCCACAACTGTTGTAGAAACAAGCAGGTCTATTTTATGCTCTTTAAAATCGGTCATGACCTGTTCTTTCTGAGCGCCGCTCATTCTGCCGTGAAGAAGTCCCACTGTATAATTTTTGAACGTACCCTGAGAAAGCTTTTTAGCATAGGTCTTAACGTCCTGCAGATCCATATCGCTTTCTTCTATCATGGGACAAACTATATAACCCTGTCTGCCCTCGTCAAGATATTTTTTTACATAGTTGAAAGCACGCTCACGGAGCTTTCCTGTGACGGCGTAAGTTTCAACCGGCTGTCTGCCTTTTGGAAGTTCTTTCAGTACGGAGATATCAAGGTCGCCATATATCATAAGTGCAAGAGTTCTCGGAATCGGCGTAGCTGACATAACGAGCTTATGTGGATTTTCACCCTTTGAAGCAAGTGCAGCACGCTGTTCAACGCCAAATCTGTGCTGTTCGTCTGTAATGACAAGGGCAAGCTCTTTGAACTTTGTTGTCTGCTGAACAAGAGCGTGTGTTCCAACTGCAACAGCGTATTCGCCGCTTTCAAGACCCTCTTTCACAAGTTTTTTCTGCTTTGCGGTCATAGAGCCTGTGAGCAATGCAATCTTTACGCCAAGGGGTTCAAGGAAGCCTTTCAAGGTTTCATAATGCTGCTCTGCAAGTATCTCGGTAGGTGCCATAAGTGCGGTTTGACAGCCGTTCTTATACACAAAATATGCTACTCCTGCCGCAACTGCGGTCTTGCCTGAGCCGACGTCGCCCTGAACAAGCCTGTTCATAGGCTGTTCTTTCTGCATATCCACGATACAATCCTCTATAGCAGTTTGCTGGCTGTTTGTGAGGGTAAAAGGCAGGGCGTTATAAAAGCCGTCCATATCCTGTGCTTTCAAAACATAGCCGCTTTTTTCACGGCTTCGGCTTTTCATGAGCTGCATACCAAGCTGCAAAACAAGAAGCTCGTCAAATACAAGACGATTTTTCGCAAGCTCACAGGTGTGCATATCTTTCGGAAAATGTATATTCTCCAAAGCATATTCAAGAGAACAGAAATTATACCTTTGCATTATGCTTTTTGGAAGCGGCTCATAGATATTTTTATCGAAAACATTCAGGGCAAGCCTTACTGTTTTTCTTAGCATTTGCTGACTAAGACCCTCTGTGAGATGATAGACAGGCTGGACTTTATCTTCCGTATCCGCAGGAAGTATCACAGGAGAATTTATCTCTTTTCGCACAAGATTTCCTGTTATCCTGCCGCAGAGGTAATACTCTTTATCCACTTCAAGCTGTCTGTACAGATACTCGCTGTTATAGATAACTATAACAAGGTCGGTGACGTCATCTGTGAAAATGACTTTGAAAACTGACAGACCTTTTCTTATGCGGGCTTCGGGGAGCTTTTTCACTACCCTGCCCTTTACTATGCAAGGCTCGTTAGTTGGTGCGTCTGCTATGGGAACAGGCGAGGTATAGTCGATATAGCTTCTCGGATAGTGGCAAAGCAAGTCATAGACCGTTTTCACGCCAAGCTTTTCGTAGCACTCGGCACGCTTTTCTCCGACACCTTTTAGATACTCTATCGGTTTTTCAAGATCCTTTAACAAACTCTCACCACCTGTCATCTTTGATACAACAATTATATCATACATCATGTAAAAGGTCAATGACTTTTATTCAAATCATACATATTTACGCCATTTTCTCTGTATGTTTTGCATTTTCACACAAAAAGGGCAGATGAAAAACTCATCTGCCCTTGATAAAGCTATATTAAATTATACTTTCTCGCCAAACTCAGAATACTCGATAGAAGCTCTGATGAAATCTCTGAACAGAGGGTGCGCTCTGTTTGGTCTTGACTTGAACTCAGGGTGGAACTGAACGCCGACAAACCATGGGTGTACGTTCTTTGGAAGCTCTACGATCTCAACGAGCTTTTCATCAGGTGAAAGACCTGCAAGCATAAGACCCTTATCTTCAAGGAGCTTTCTGTATTCGTTGTTGAACTCCCAACGATGACGATGACGCTCACGAATAAGATTCTGTGGCGCTGAGTAGATCTCTGCACATCTTGACTCGTCTGCAAGCTTGCATGGATAAAGACCAAGACGCATTGTGCCGCCCTTTTCTGTGATATCTTTTTGTGAGTCCATGATATCTATAACAGGATATGGAGTGTCGCCGAACTCGGAAGAGTTTGCGCCCTCAAGCCCTGCAACGTGTCTTGCGAACTCAACAACAGACATCTGCATACCAAGGCATATACCGAACATTGGTATCTTATGCTCTCTTGCATATCTTATAGCCTCTATCATGCCCTCTATTCCTCTGTCGCCAAAGCCGCCCGGTACGATTATGCCGTCGCAGCCGTGGAGCATTTCAGCTACAGTGTTCTCGTTGAGGTTTTCAGACTGTATCCCCTTGATGTCTACCTCCGCGCTGTTCTCAAAGCCGCCGTGACGAAGTGCTTCTGCTACGGAAAGGTAAGCGTCCTCAAGCTCAACATACTTACCAACAAGACCGATAGTTACTTTCTTGTTGCAGCTATGAACTCTGCCTATCATTTCCTGCCACTCTTTAAGGTCAGGCTGTCTGCACTCAAGCTTAAGGTGATGACAAACAACGTCTGCAAGACCCTCTTTTTCAAGCCAAAGAGGAACTTCGTAAAGTGACGGAGCTGTAAGGTTCTGAATAACGTCCTCTGCCCTTACGTTGCAGAAAAGACCTATCTTCTGCTTCATATCCTCAGGTATCTCCATTTCAGAACGGAGAACAAGGATATTAGGCTGGATACCGATAGAAAGCAGTTCCTTTACGGAATGCTGTGTAGGCTTTGATTTAAGCTCCTTTGAGCCTGAGATATAAGGCAGCAGGCACACATGGATAAACACGGAGTTTTCTCTGCCAAGCTCGATAGACGCCTGTCTTATAGCCTCAAGGAATGGTGTTGACTCGATATCGCCAACTGTTCCGCCGATCTCTGTGATAACTATATCTGTGTCAGTTGATTTGCC
>CALEJX010000325.1 GCA_937898375.1 uncultured Ruminococcus sp. | reverse complement strand
TGGTCTTATGTTTAATGGATACATCAAAATTTGAATTAGCCTTTTTTGATATCGAAATGATAACAGATAGTATCAATGACGAAAGCATTATCATTGAAAAAGATGAAGATGCAATAATATTTGATATTAATGTTCTTTCAGAATCAGCAAGAAAAAAGTTTGAAACCAAATTTAAGCTCTTACAGGAAGTTGTAAATATATACGGTCCGTCATATGCAAGACTCTATGGAAAACATGACAAACCAGAATTAAAAGAGCTCTTGAACAAATATGATATTGCTAAGAACTCATTTTGGAGGCTATGTACCAGATACTTTCAAAGCGGTATGAAACCATATTCCCTGCTTGACAAAAAGAGTTTTGGCGTCAACAAGGGTAAAACATATCAGTACACAAACAAACCGGGACAGAAGTCCAAATATTTTGAATCAAATATATATTTAGACGAACAAACACTAGCAAGATTTGAAGAAGCATTAGCAGATTACAAGTCTGGAAGACAAAAGACATTACGCAATTCATTTCAAAAAATGAATATGAAATATTACACAATGACAGAACTCATTGACGGAGTAACGTCATATATCCTTATGCCTGAATCAGAACGTCCAACTTTGGGTCAGTTTTACTATTACGCTCAAAAGCACCTGACAAAGGAAGAAAAAGATCTGATAAAAACCTCTGCCGCTGAACAGCGAAACAACAAAAGACTTCTCATAAGCGATTCTTTGAAAGACGTTTATGGTCCTGCGGATATGGGCGAGATAGACGCTTGCGAGGTTGATGTTTCTTTGGTATCTGAGCTTGACCCTGACCAGGCAATAGGTCGCCCTATCGTGTATTTTATGATAGACGTATATTCTAGGATAATACTTGCAGTGTCAGTTGCATTTGACAATAACTCTATTCTCGGCATAACAAATCTGTTTTTGAATTTAGCTGACGATAAGCAGGAATATTGTAAAAAATACGGTATCGAATTTAATGACAAAAGACTATGGCCGTCAGGTGTTATCCCAAAAAGAATAAGAGTGGACCGTGGAAGCGAATTTAAAAGCTATGAGTTTGACAGAATATGCAACGAGATCGGAATTGAAAAACAAATAGTCAGCGGTGCGTCAGGCTCTCTCAAGGGCGTTGTTGAACAAGCCTTTCATCAAATGCACGCCAAGCAAAATGTACACCTCGAAAACCACGGACTTATCGAGAAAAGATATGATTCGCTTCACCACAAAGAAGCTTCTCTCACCATACGTGATTACACCCGAATGGTGATAAACTTTGTGTTAGCACATAATCAGCAGCACCTTGAAACATACCCTCTTACAAAAGAAATGATAGAAAAGAACATAGCTCCTGTTCCTGCGATATTATGGGAATACGGCTCGAAGAAATATGGAATGCCGCAGCCGATACCTGTCCTTGAACAATACCTTTACAGCCTGATGACGCCTATCAAAGCCAAGATATCAAAGCGTGTCATAAGCTACAAAGGCTTGTGGTATTTTGCACCTAACGATAAAAGGCTGATGTCAGAGATGTATGCCGCAGGCACAAAGCGTATGCCATTTGAAGTGAGAATGGATATGCGTGATGTAAGCACCATATACTACATCAGAAATTCCAAGCTGATAAATATACCACTAAACGTTCTCATTACCGGCAACAGCGACTATAAGGGACTTACAATGAAACAATATGAAGAATATTATAGTGCCAAAAAGAAAATGCAGGCTAAGGGCAGGATAGACAACGAAAAAATAGACACTGCCGTGTATGCAAACAACGAGAGTATCGTTAAGTCGGCAAAGAAAAACGTCCACTCACGAACAGAGGACATACGAAGCTCCCGTGAGATCGACAAGCAAAAGGTATCTTATGAGGGCAAGATAAGCACAAGACTTGAAAGCGAAGATGAAACGTCCAAAAACATTTCAGCAGATGACCAAAAAGAAAACAGCGTGACCGAATATCGGGATTATGCAAGCTTTGAAGAAGCTTTGCAGGACTTTTATGACAACAACTGATATCAAACTTGGGGAGATAACGAATGGCAAAATATTCTTATGTAACATGTGAAGAAGGCGTGTCACAGTATGATGATTACGATCTGAAAGAACAGCGGATAGTTCCCGCACGATATATCAAAGCCAAACTAGCAATAGACGCTGGCAATCCATACATAGAAGCTCTGCCATATCCGAGAACAGGAAGAAACATCATATCGTCATATAGCCAGACTATGGCTGATTTTGATTACGATAAGATAAAGAGTATGTCAACCATTGATAAGATACTTCAGATAAGATCTCTGAGGAGCATACGCTTTCCGCTTCCATTTCATGCAGAGCTTGAGCTTTCTTTCTACAACGCCTTGATAACGTCATACAGATCACGTCACATTCTTCATTCTGACAATGACAAGGTAGCTTATTCAGTGGGAAACCAAGAATACTCAGCCTCAAATATTTTGGTAGGCGATTCAAGTGCTTCCACAGACGCAGGCTTTTCTCTTATCGGATATTCAGGCTGTGGCAAAAGCTCCGCAATACAAATGCTTGTATCATACTATCCGCAAGTCATTATGCACACAACAGAAAACGGAGAGTATTTTCCTCAGATAACATATCTTGTTGTCAACTGTATCCCAAACAGCAATTTTTCTGCCTTGTATGAAGGCATAGGTGACGCTATCGATAAAGCCTTGGGAAATATCAAACCAATATATTCTACCGAGATAATGAAAATAATAAAATTAGGAGCAAAAGCAGAGCGTATCCGTGAATATGTAGAAAAGTTCGCTATCGGCATCATCATTTTCGACGAGATACAGCTGATAGATTTTTCGCACACAAGAGAAAACTCTTTTGATTCTCTGCTTACACTTTCAAACAGAACTAAGGTCGCAACAGCTGTTGTGGGTACAGAAGACGCAAAAGCCAAAATGTTTAAAACGCTCAGAACAGCCCGTAGGGTCGGCAATGTCATTAATGGAAATATGTATTGTGCTGATAGAAAATTCTTTTACTTCCTTGTAAACGAACTTTTCCGATACCAATGGTTTGATAAACCTGTTACGGTTTCAGAGGAGATAGCGGACGCCCTGTATGACGTTACAAAGGGGATCGTAGACCAGCTTATCGGCATATATTGACAAAATTAGTGTGGAAATGTATAATATAGGTGTAATATCTTATTTGATTACTTATGCTCGGTCTGTTTTCAACGGAGGTTGTTCTATGCCAATAGTGATATGTCCTAAATGTAAAAAGAAATTCAATGATATAACTACTTACTGTCCTTCTTGTGGCTACCCCACAAAAAAAGCTGAAGCATTAGCGAAGGCAATGACATATCTCAAATCTTCAACCTATTCGTATAGGGGGCTAAAAAAGCAATTAGAAGATTGTGGCTACACAGAATCGCAGGCTCAATATGGGGCACATTTATGTGGTGCTAATTGGTATGAACAAGCTATCAAATCAGCTAAAATGCATCTTAAAAATGAACCTTTTTCATATGATGGATTATACTATCAACTAAGAAGCGATGGCTTTTTATATAGTGAAGCTACATGGGGTGTTGATAATTGCGAATGTAATTGGGAAGAACAAGCAGCTAGATATGCAAAAGCAACTATCAAAAGCAATCCTTTTTCTCCCAATAAATTAATTAGTACGCTCGAAAATTATGGTTTCACACACTCTCAAGCTATGTATGGTGTTAAAAATTGTGACGCAGATTGGGACAAAGAAGCTGTTAAAGCTGCAACACTATCTTTAAAAGCAATGACTGATTGTTCAAAAATAAAATTAGAAATACAACTTATGCATGATGGCTTTACATATAAACAAGCAAAATATGGATCAAACAATTGTGATGTAAATTGGATGCAACAAGCTCTCACATGTGCAAAGCTTTATTTAAAAAGCCAACCATTTTCATACGAGGGATTGAAGTGTCAACTTCAATATGAAGGCTTTTTACAGGATCAAGCAATATATGGCGTAATAAATT
>CALEJX010000324.1 GCA_937898375.1 uncultured Ruminococcus sp. | reverse complement strand
CCTACATGAATTGACAGAATGTTCATTACAAAAGTTTTTGTATCACCCCTATGACATTGGAAAGGTCATCACAGCAGGCATACAGAAGCTTTTTTGTTTCCTCGTCAGGCTGTGAAAGGTCGGGTACCATAATAGGCTTACAGCCTGCGGCGTGGGCGGAGCGTATGCCGTTTGGCGAGTCCTCAAGGGCAATGCACTCACAAGGGTCAAGACCAAGCTCCTTTGCGGCGGTGAGATAAATGTCAGGGGCAGGCTTGCCGTTTTCTATCATGTTTCCGCAGATAAGCTTGTCAAATCTGTCAATGATATTTATAGAACTGAGATACAGCGTGGTGCGCTGTAGGTCGGTGGCGGTGGCAACGGCTTTTTTCAGACCTGTGTGGTCAAGATAGTCAAGAAGCTCATCAAGTCCCTTTTTCTTCTCGATATCATTTTGCCTGATAAACTCGTTCATAAGCTCGATACGCTTTGCACGAACTTTGTAGTAATCAAAATCCTCCCCGAAAATGCCCTTCAAATGCGGGATAGCATACTTCGCCGCAAGAGAGCGTATGCCGAGAACGTGTTCCTTTGTCATTGGATAGCCGTAATAATTCGCCGCTTCACACCAAAACCTTGTGAGCAGCTTTTCCGTATCTATCATAAGTCCGTCCATATCAAATATAACGCCTTTGAGCATTTTATCACGCCTTTCCAACTTTGTATCTGTTATTATAGCATACTTTTGACGGGTTTTCAATAAAATTGCACAAATCAGGGGCGTAGAACATACATTCTATTGTATAAGTATATAATTCGTAATTAAAATTATATAATCATATTGACAAATTATTAGAATGTGGTATAATAAGTATAGTAAAAAAGAAAGGACTGAGAGCAAAGTGAACAAGAGCGTGTATAGTCTGGTGCTTGCAGACGATGTTGTGGAAGCTATCGACAGGCTGGCGTATTCAATGAATACCAGCCGTTCAAATCTGATAAATCAGATATTGGCAGAGCGTGTTCAGCTTCTCACACCTGAGAAAAGAATGCGTGAGATATTCTCTAAAATAGAACAGCTTATGGACAGCAGGTTTCAGACCCTTAATCAGCCCTCTGACGCCATGATGTCTATAAAAAGTCCTCTGAGATATAAATATAAGCCGACCATACGATACAGCATAGAGCTGAGCCGTGATTTTCATGGTAAGGTGGGCAGGCTGAAAGTGTCTTTCAGAACTCAAAGCACACAGCTCATTTCAATGCTTGACGGCTTTTTCAAGCTGTGGGCAAGGCTTGAAGAAAAGTATCTTTCATATCTTTTCACATCAGGCGTGCCTTATGAAACAGCCGAGGGCAGATTTACAAGAGATTTTTACGCACCGCCTCATTCGGAGCTGACCGACGAGGATATAGCGAACGCTATCGGTGATTATATAAGCTGTATGGACAGCTGTATTCAGCTTTACTTTGACAACGCCGCTGAACCTGAAATGGCGGTAAAAAAGGTGTCTGAAATGTATGAAAGATATCTGAAAAAAGGCGTTGTCGTTCTTTAAGCGGTGGGCGGAGCTTTCCGCCTGCTGTGAGCATATATCATAGGAGATAATAAGGGAGGTAATTTTATGAACGCTCAGAAATTAACACAGAAATCATTGGAAGCTTTGCAGGAAGCACAGAGCATTGCCTCAAGAAATTCAAATCAGGCTGTTGACCAGCAGCACTTGCTGTTGGCTTTGCTTTCACAGGAAAACGGTCTTGTGCCGCAGCTTTTTGTAAAAATGGATATCGTTCCTGAGAACATCGAGGCTGCTCTCACAAGAGCTATCGACGATATGCCTAAGGTACAGGTAGGCGGACGTGCGCAGGACTCTATATATGTTTCAAGCGACCTTGACAAGGCTTTTGCGGAAGCCGAGTCGGAAGCTGCAAGAATGAAAGACGAATACGTTTCAGTTGAACACCTTGTTATGGGTATAATGGACAGCCCTAACAGCGCAGTAAAAGAGATATTCAAGACCTTTGGCGTAACAAAGACGAAGTTTCTTAAAGTTCTCCAGTCTGTAAGAGGAAACGCTCAGGTAACTAGCCAGAACCCAGAGGAGACCTATGACGTGCTGAAAAAGTATGGTCAGGATCTTGTGGAGCTTGCAAGACAGAACAAGCTTGACCCTGTTATCGGCAGAGACAGCGAGATAAGAAACGTTATAAGGATACTTTCAAGAAAAACTAAGAACAACCCTTGCCTTATCGGTGAGCCTGGTGTTGGTAAGACCGCCATTGCAGAGGGTCTTGCTCAGCGTATCGTCAGCGGAGATGTTCCTGACAGCCTGAAAGACAGACAGGTATTCTCACTTGATATGGGTTCACTTATCGCAGGCGCTAAGTACAGAGGTGAGTTTGAGGAAAGGTTTAAGGCTGTCGTTGAGGAGATAAAGAAGTCTGAGGGCAGGATTATCCTCTTTATTGATGAGCTTCACAATATCGTAGGCGCAGGCAAGTCAGACGGCGCAATGGACGCAGGCAACCTGCTCAAACCAATGCTTGCAAGGGGCGAGCTCCATTGTATCGGTGCCACAACTCTTAACGAGTATCGTCAGTATATCGAAAAGGACGCCGCTCTTGAAAGACGTTTCCAGCCTGTTATGGTAAACGAGCCTACAGTTGAGGACACTATTTCAATACTCCGTGGTCTGAAAGAGAGATACGAAGTATTCCACGGCGTAAAAATTCAGGATCAGGCGCTTATCGCTGCGGCTGTTCTTTCAAACAGATATATCACAGACAGATTTCTCCCTGATAAGGCTATCGACCTTGTGGACGAAGCCTGCGCCCTCATCAGAACGGAAATGGACTCAATGCCTACCGAGCTTGATGAGATAAGACGTAAGATACTTCAGCACGAGATAAGAT
>CALEJX010000323.1 GCA_937898375.1 uncultured Ruminococcus sp. | reverse complement strand
CGCCGCCCTGAAAGGTATCTCCTTTGAGGTAAACGAGGGCGAGGTCATTTCTCTTATCGGCGCAAACGGAGCAGGAAAGACCACCACTCTGCACACCATTACAGGTCTTATACCTGCAAAGTCAGGTTCTATCACATTCAACGGCGTGGAGCTTACCAAAACTCCTGCCCACAAGATAGTTGAAATGGGTATCGCACACGTTCCTGAGGGAAGAAGAATATTCCAAAACCTCACAGTGCTTGATAACCTTAAGCTTGGCGCATTTACAAGAAAAGACAAGGAGAATATCCCAAAGGATATTCAGGATATATACGAGCGTTTTCCGAGACTTGCAGAAAGAAAAAATCAGATAGCAGGTACTCTTTCAGGCGGTGAGCAGCAGATGCTCGCAATGGGCAGAGCGCTTATGTCAAGACCTAAGATAATCGTAATGGACGAGCCGTCAATGGGTCTTTCACCAATTCTTGTGTCTACTATCTTTAAGATAATCGAGGATATAAGAAAGAGCGGAACAACTGTACTGCTTGTTGAGCAGAACGCAAAGAAAGCCCTTGCTATCTCAGACAGAGCCTATGTTCTTGAAACGGGCAAGATAGTTCTGTCAGGCAAGGCGTCTGATCTTATCAATGATGAGTCGGTCAAGAAAGCATATTTAGGTGAATAGGAGTTGAGCTTTATGGCAAGGATCATAACCATTGCAAGAGGTATCGGCAGCGGCGGAAGAACTGTGGGCAAAATGCTGTCAGAGGATATGGGCATAAAATATTATGATAAGGAGCTTATAAAGCTCGCAAGCGAGGAAAGCGGTATAAATGAGCGCTTTTTCGGACTTGTTGATGAAAAGCTGAAAGGCTCTTTTCTGAGAAAGGGCGGCGTTTACAAGGGCGAGCTTCTCGACCCTAACGACCATGATTTCACGTCTGACAGAAACCTTTTCAATTTTCAGGCTAAGATAATAAAACAGCTTGCAGACAGAGAGCCTGCGGTGATAGTTGGCAGATGCGCTGACTATATCCTCCGTGGCAGAAAAGATGTGCTGAAAGTTTTCATCTATTCTGATACTGAAACGGCTGTAAGAAATATCGTGAATATGTATGGCGTTTCTGAAAAAGAGGCTGCCAAGATAATTGAAAAGACAGACAAGGAGAGAAGTGACTATTACCGCCACTACACAGGCAGAGATTGGACAAATGCAAAAAACTACAATCTGTGTCTTGATACCAGCGATATGAGCTATGACAAGTGCGTTGATATCATAAAGGGTTATATAAAACTTCTTGAAGAATAAGGCATAAAATAAAGCCGCATTGCTTTTTGCAGTGCGGCTTTTGTAGTATATGAGATCAATTGAATTTCTCTGAAATAGTCCTTGCGGCAAAAACGCCTGAAGCGGAAGCCTGTGACAGAGAGTGTGTAACGCCTGAGCCGTCGCCAAGAACGTAAAGTCCCTTGACTGCAGTTTCAAGGTTCTCGTCAACATCAACTCTTGAATTGTAGAACTTGACCTCAACACCATAGAGCAGAGTATCGATATTCGCCATACCTGGGGCTATCTTATCAAGAGCGTAGATCATTTCGATGATATCATCAAGCTGACGCTTTGGGATAACAAGGCTCAGATCACCAGGGGTAGCTTTAAGAGTAGGGTTAAGGAACGTCTGACCGAAGCGGTGTTCGTTTGTACGTCTGCCTGCAACAAGGTCGCCGAAACGCTGAACAAGAACTCCGCCGCCAAGCATATTAGACAGCCTTGCGATAGACTCGCCGTATGCGTTTGAATCCTTGAAAGGCTCAGAGAATGTGTTGGATACAAGCAGAGCGAAATTGGTGTTCTCTGTTCTCAGCGCAGGGTCAGCATAGCTGTGTCCGTTTACTGTGATGATACCGTTTGTGTTCTCAGTAACTACCTCGCCGTATGGATTCATGCAGAATGTTCTTACAAGGTCGCCGTATTTCTTTGTGCGGTAAACTATTTTGCTTTCGTATACCTTGCTTGTGATATGCTCAAAAACAGCCGCAGGTATCTCAACACGAACGCCGATATCAACTCTGTTTGAACGCCTCTTGATACCGAAGTTGTCGCATATCTCAGATATCCACTTTGAACCGCTTCTGCCTGCCGCAACAACGGCGTTTGAGCAGTGATACTCGTCCTTGTCAGTGATAACAGTGAAGTCGTTCACTTTGCCTGTTATGCACTGAACGCTCTCATAGAATTTTATGTCTATCTTGTCCTTGACAAAGTCATAGATGTTTTGGAGTATCTGCATATTTCTGTCAGTGCCAAGATGTCTTACCTGAGCGTCAAGGAGGTGAAGGTCATATTTCAGAGCCATTGCCTTGATGTCAGAAGATGTGGTAGAGTACAGCTTAGCGTCCTGACCGCCCATTTCAAGGTTTATCTTGTCAACATACTGCATAAGCTCGATAGCTTTTTCCTTGCCGGTGAATGTGTAAAGATCGCCGCCGAAATTGTTTGTGATGTTATATTTGCCGTCGGACATTCCGCCTGCGCCGCCGAAGCCGTGCATAATGGAACATACCTTGCAGTGTATGCAGGACTTAACTTTTTTGCCGTCGATAGGACATTTACGCTTGCTGACAGGTCCGCCCTGATCGATAACGCAAACTCTTATGTTTTTGCCGAGCTTGACAAACTCGTATGCCATGAATACGCCGGCTGCACCTGCGCCGACAACAACTACGTCATAATTCTGAGCCATAATTATTTCCTTTCAAATCAAATTTATTTTTATCCATAAAACGGGCGGTCGCACCTTTGCAGAAGATAGCCTGAAA
>CALEJX010000322.1 GCA_937898375.1 uncultured Ruminococcus sp. | reverse complement strand
CGAGGGCTGTATAAGCTATATCCTTGTGGAGGAGCTTATTCTCCACTATGCTGACAAGGCTTTTGAGGGTTATAAGATAGAGGAAAAGGCTCTTATGAGGGTGACACGAAACGCCGATATCGACGTTGACGAGGGTTTTGACTCGGAACTTGATTTCAGACAGAATATGTCAGAACTTATCAATAAACGAAAAAGGCTCTGTCCTGTTAGATTACAGCTTTCAAAGCAGATATCTGACACTGTGCTCAACGAACTGCTTTCAAGATTGGAGCTTTCCGAGAAGCAGGTCTTTGTGGAGAAAACTCCACTTGATATGTCCTATGTGTTTGCAGTGTTTGACAAGGCGGAAGACAGAAAAGAACTTTTCTTCCCGAAGCAGGAGCCGCAGCCCTCTGCAATGATAGACCCGTCAAGGTCAATGATAGAGCAGATAGATGAAAAGGATCTTTTCCTGCACTATCCTTATGAGTCCATAAAGCCTTTTATAAGGCTTCTTGACGAGGCGGCAAAGGACGAGAGCGTTACGTCTATCAAGATGACTTTATATCGTGTGGCGAAGAACTCCAAGGTCATAAAGGCGCTGTGCAACGCCGCTGAAAACGGCAAGGACGTGCTTGTGCTTGTGGAGTTGAGGGCTCGTTTTGATGAGGAAAATAATATAGGCTGGTCAAAGCTTCTTGAGGAGTCAGGCTGTCATGTAATGTATGGTCCGCAGGGACTTAAAGTACATTCTAAGCTTTGCCTTATCACAAGAAAAGTGGACGACAGCGTAAAATACACCGTTCAGGTGGGTACAGGAAACTACAACGAAAAGACCGCAGGGCTTTACACTGACCTTTGCCTTATGACCTCAAACAATGACATTGCTCAGGACGCTTGCGAGGTGTTCAGAACACTGTCAATGGGCGAGCTTGTGGAAAACTCTAAGGCGCTTATGGTCGCTCCCCACTGTCTGCAAAACAAGGTAGTTGAGCTTATGAACAACGAGATAAGCATTGCGAGAGCAGGTGGCGAGGGTTATGTTGCCGCAAAGCTCAATTCTCTTACCGATAAGGTGCTTATCGACAAGATAATCGAATGTTCTCAGGCAGGCGTTAAGGTAGAGCTTGTTATAAGAGGTATATCCTGCCTTGTGGCAGGGGTGGAGGGCGTTACTGACAATGTGCAGATACGCTCAATAGTTGGCAGATATCTTGAACACGCAAGGATATATATTTTCGGCACAGGTGTTCGCAAAAAGGTATACATATCCAGCGCAGACTATATGACAAGAAACACCACAAGGCGTGTTGAGGTCGCCGCACCTGTGCTTAGTGAAGAAGTTAAAAAGCGTGTGCTTGATATATTTAACACGCAAATGCAGGACAACGTAAAAGCAAGGATAATGCAGCCTGACGGAAAATATATCCGTGCAGAGCGTGGAGATATCTCCATTGACGCACAGAGCAGATTTTATGCCGAAGCATACGCCAATGCGCCGAAGCCTGTTCCTGTTAATGATGTCAAGGCTGTCGAGCCAGAAAAAGAGAAGAAGGGCTTTTTCGGCTGGCTCAAAAGGCTTT
>CALEJX010000321.1 GCA_937898375.1 uncultured Ruminococcus sp. | reverse complement strand
TAGCTTATGGTAACATTTTCTTCACTAAAACCGTCGCTGAAAACAAACTTTCCGCTTGCAGCGTCATAGCTTCCTGCGCCCTCAGGTGAAACAGCGAAGCTTCCGTCGATAGCGTCTTTGAAAAGAGAGTCCTCGATGCGGTCAAGGGATTTCTTCGCAGGGTTGTCAACTGTGATAGTCCACTTAACGCCCTCAGCCGTTTCGCTTGCGTCCTTTGTGGCTGACATAGTAAGCGGAGTGAAGCCGCCTATCTCAATTGTTTTACCGCCTATCTCAACAGTGGTCTTATCACCAGTATCAGTATCTTTACGCTTTACATTACCGTTAAAACTTGCTTTACCGCTTATAGCGTCTGTCTCATTTTTCTTCTGATACAGCTCGTCAAACTCAATGAAAAGGTACTTCTTTCCGTTTACCTCGTCAACTCTGTACTTACCTGAAATTCCGTTTTTCTCAGTAAAGAGAGAGTCCTGAACGTCGCCCCAAGTTCCGTCAGACGGGATACCGCCCTGTGGCAGGCTGACATTATCGTCGATAGGAAAATAAATATATCTGTTTTTCATTTCTCCTTTATCGAAAACAAAGTCAACATTAAAGTCTATCTTCCTAGACTGATCTTTTCCTGAACCAACAGGATCATATGCCGTTATTGTGACATCCTTTGCTTCCTTATATGAAAAGTTTCCGCCGTTATAGGACACATCTCCCCCTGCAACGGATGTACCCTCAGTGGCACTTATGGCAGGCATAACAAGACTTGCCAGCACTGACACTGTCATCACTATCGACAGCACAACGCCAAACAAGCGGCTGCGCTTTTTTCTTTCATTTTCTTTTAGATATTGCCGAACTTTACCGTTAAAATTCTGCAAAACGGATCACTCCCTCCGAAATAATACACTATATATAATGAAACGCTAGTCCACTGTGCCTATCCTTTTAAAAGGATATATCCTCAGCGAAACCTTACCAAGCACGGCTTCCTCTGCAATGCAACCTATCCTCTTTGTACGGCTGTCAACAGAAGTCGATCTGTGGTCGCCCATAACGAAAATTCTCTCGTCAGGCACCTGATAAGGCAGATCGATATCACACTCTCCAAGAGCTTTGCCGTCAACATAAGGCTCGTTCAAAGTCTTTCCATTAACGATGACCGTACCGTCCGCCTTGATATCCACCACGTCGCCTGCTGTAGCAATAACACGTTTCAGAAGTATCTTATTATTATAATAGAACGCAACAATGTCGCCCTTTTGAAAGCTTCCACGCTTTCTGCACACAACCAACTCATCGTCCTGCAAAGTCGGCGTCATGCTTGTACCTGTTACTCTCAGAACAGGGAGAAACAGCATAGAGATCATCACAGCCGCCGCTGCCACAACAAGAAGCGACGCGACAGTACTGCGGAGTATCCTAAGATATTCCCGCCTTTCATGCCGTTTTTTCACCACACGCTCAAGGGTCTGCATATCAGGAAGCTCAGGCTTTTTCAGCACCTTGTTCTCGCTATCTGCCGCCATGTTCTTCCTCCGCTCCTGCGTGTTCAGCACCCTGCTTCTGACCTGTCAGCGCAGCCATTTGCCGCTCCAGCCTGTCAAGTCTGTCGGTTATGCCTTTCTTATCTTCAAGCTTTTGAAGCAGCTTTTCGTTCTCTGCGGTAAGTTTATCATACTCTTTTCGCAGATAAAGCATAAGCTCAAGCAGCTCATTTTTTG
>CALEJX010000320.1 GCA_937898375.1 uncultured Ruminococcus sp. | reverse complement strand
TCGAGCATCTTAACAGCCTTCATCATGATAGCACATTCAAGACGTTTCTTCTGTATCTGACATGAAAGCTTGTGTGCATTGTGGATATCCCCTGCGTAAATGTAATTATTTGCGTTACAGCCGCCACTGCAATAGAACTTCGCCCAGCACTTCTTGCACTCAGGCTTGTTGTAAACGTGTGCATGAGCAAACATATCTTTCATTTCCTCGTTGAATGTGCCGTCATAGAGATTGCCCATTTTGAACTCAGTGATACCAACGAACTGATGACATGGGTAAATATCGCCGTCAGGGGTAACAGATACATACTCGTTTCCGCTTCCACAGCCCCTCAGTCTCTTGATTGCGCAAGGACCTTGGTCGAGGTCTATCATAAAGTGGAAGAAGTTTATGAACTTGCCCTCGTCTCTTATCTTCTGTATCTTCTCGGAAAGTATCTCATACTCCTTGAAAATTCTCGGCAAATCAGCTTCTGTGATAACATAAGGCTCGCTTGGGTCAGCCATAACAGGCTCAACAGATATCTGACCGAAGCCAAGGTCATAAAGGTGCATTATATCGTTTGAGAAGTCAAGATTATACTTTGTGTAAGTACCTCTTACATACCAATCCTTGCCCGCAGGACGTCTCTCAACAAGCTTCTTGAAGTTAGGGATAATCCTGTCATAGCTTCCTGAGCCGTCAACACGCACTCTCATTCTATCGTTGACTTCTTTTCTTCCGTCGATAGACAGAACAACGTTGTACATTTCCTTATTGATGAAATCTATCATTTCGTCAGTGAGGTGTACGCCGTTTGTGGTAACAGTAAATCTAAACTTCTTGTTGTGCGGTTTTTCCTGTGAACGTGCATACTCAACAAGCTTTTCTACCGTACCAAAATTCAGTGACGGCTCGCCGCCGAAGAAGTCCACTTCAAGAAACTTTCTGTCCCCTGATCTCTCGATAAGAAAATCGATAGCACGCTTGCCTGTCTCAAAATCCATAAGCATTCTGCCCTGACCAAAATCGCCTGTTGAAGCAAAGCAGTATTTACATCTCAGGTTACAGTCGTGAGCGATATGCAGACACATAGCTTTGATAGGTGAAGCCACAGCAGACAGCGCATACTTCTCATAATCGTCCTCACTGAACAGTATCTTGTCATTATAAAGAGAAACTATCTCCTCATAGCAATCCTCGATATCCTTGCTGTCATACGCCTTTGAGAGCTTTCTAACAACGTCCTCAGGACACTTCTCCTCAAAAGGCGGTTCAACATTGTCAAGCAGATCGTATGTCAGATCGTCTACTATATGTACTCCGCCGCTGTTTACGTCCAGCAGTGCATTAAATCCGCCAAGCTTAAACTTGTGTATCATTCAAAAATCACCTTTCGCATTTACATTCATATACAAATTTATACAAAAC
>CALEJX010000319.1 GCA_937898375.1 uncultured Ruminococcus sp. | reverse complement strand
TCAATCCGGGAAATATCTCGCCGACGGCATTTATTGACACCTTACAGTTGGAAGAATCAGAGTACAGTCTTATCAAGTATCCCGAAAGAGGAACTTGTCTGTATCGGTGCGGAAATGAAAGGTATCTGCTGCAGGTCATTGCTCCTGCTTACAAGGCGGCTTTGTTTGGTTCGGCTGGGGGAAGATAAAACTGTTCCCAACAGGTGTAAAATTTGAGTTTGACTACAATAGGAGGTCGATAAAATTGCAGAAGAAAAAATACGGCATATGGAAAACACGTTATGCCGAGAACAGCAAAAATGTTTTTGAGGGGTGGGTTCGTCATAACGGCGAGCCCATTTTGTTTGCAACAGAGCGTGGTGCACTTGAATATATGCACGGCATAGAAATGAAAACGCAGGGTACGTTTACTGAATTTGAAGTCCGTGAGGTGATCTGATGTCGGCAGCAGTTGCGGCGGCGGTGAAAAAGATAGCCATATATATTCTCGGAGATGAACACAAGCGTGGAAAGCTGTTCGTGGCAGTTGGCAGTATCATTGCCGGATTTCTGGGGCTTATGTTCCTGCCTATTGCTGTGATCTCAAGTATTGGAAGTATGAATATCGAACCGCCTGACATAGACAAAAATCTGTTTACAGAGTCGGCTTTGTTTGAAAGTCTGGACAGCGAACAGCAGGCGGAGGTGACAAATATTCAAAATCAAGGGCAAGTCATAGAGGACGCTATGACAAACGCAGGTGTGAGAGATCAGACGATCAAGGCTCAGCTGATATATATGTCATACTTTGATGAAGTGCAGAATTTCTATGCTGAGTCATATGCAGATCTGTTTGCAATTGCTCCAAATGACAGTGATCTGATTGCGGCGATAAACTCGACTTACGGTTTGGATATTGACTATGATGAGTTTATTCGCACATACACTTTTGTAATGAATAGCACCATAAATGCGTTTATGTTTACTGATACAAGCACGAAAAACTGTGCTGATCTTGCGGCTTGGGCTGATAATGCTCACATCTCAGGCTGGGGATATATGAACGGGTTTATCGGTGAAAGAAACGAAACTGACAGGATACGTTATGCGGATAACGCAGGACTTGTGCTGGGGTATCTGAACTACAGTCCGACCGATAAAAAGTTTGATTCTGCTTACAGCACATTGGTTTATACCGAACAAGGCGGTATAGATACTATGCCTGAAGTTGTCGGGATAGGATTGTTTGACGGAAGTCAGCACGGAATTTATGTTGGAAACGGAGAAGTTGTTTTCAGCTCTGAGAGTGCTGGTTATGTCACAAAAGAGTCTGTTTCAAATGGCAGCTGGACAAGCTGGTGTACCTATGAAGGAGTGGATTATCCACAGGAGGTGACTGACGCTATTCAAAGTGTGAATGAGGACAGCTCA